>NZ_WXWK01000167.1:0-8260 GCF_009904835.1 Vibrio sp. V33_P6A3T137
GGGTGTGATTGATGTACTTCTCGCTCCCATTGATGGTTTTTATGATCATACGACTTACGAAGCGGCGGCAATTGATGTTTCGTTATTTATCCTCATCATCGGCGGTTTTCTTGGCTTGGTGACTAAAACTGGAGCGATTGACGCAGGTATTGAACGAGTCACCTCGCGCTTACAAGGGCGAGAGGAATTAATGATCCCCATCCTGATGGCACTCTTTGCCGCGGGAGGCACCATCTACGGCATGGCAGAAGAATCACTCCCCTTCTATACCCTATTAGTGCCAGTGATGATGGCAGCTCGTTTTGACCCAGTGGTCGCAGCGGCAACCGTATTACTAGGGGCTGGCATTGGTACTTTAGGTTCCACCATTAACCCCTTCGCGACCGTGATTGCCGCCAACGCAGCGGGGATTCCTTTTACCGACGGCATTTTCCTGCGTCTTGCGATTTTATTAGTCGGCTGGATCATCTGTGTCATGTACGTGATGCGCTATGCGAAAATGGTTCGCGCCGATCAAAGTAAGTCGATTGTTTACGATAAATATGAAGAAAACCAAGCACACTTTTTAGGTAACCGTAGCGGAGAAAGCTTAGTTTTTACTACCACTCGCAAAATTATTTTAGCCATTTTTGCCCTCTCCTTTGCCGTGATGATTTACGGTGTATCCGTCGCCGGCTGGTGGATGGCCGAAATATCGGCGATGTTCTTGGGTTCAACGATTCTGATTGGTCTTGTAGCCAGAATGAGCGAAGAAGAATTCACCACTAGCTTTATTGATGGTGCACGTGATTTGCTTGGCGTCGCGTTAATCATCGGGATTGCGCGTGGTATTGTCGTGGTGATGGACCGGGGCATGATCACTGATACGATACTCAATTCAGCTGAGCATATCGTGACTGGATTATCGTCAGTGATGTTTATTAACGTGATGTACTGGCTAGAGATTTTATTGTCGTTCTTAGTGCCATCGTCTTCTGGTCTAGCCGTGTTAACCATGCCAATCATGGCGCCACTGGCCGATTTTGCCGGCGTCAGTCGCGATCTGGTAGTGACGGCATACCAATCTGCATCAGGGATAGTTAACCTCGTCACACCAACGTCTGCAGTGGTGATGGGGGGCTTAGCCATTGCCCGCGTCCCTTATGTACGCTGGATAAAATGGGTCGCGCCATTACTGGGAATTTTGTGTGTATTGATTATGATTATGCTCAGCATTGGTGTGTTACTTTAAAGGTTCACGTGAACGCCGCTTAATCAACGTCATCCTAGCCATAACAAAACAATAAAATCATTGCTTGATAATATTCTTACTCTGCAAAGCCGCACGCTATCTGGTGCGGCTTTTTGCTTTCCTACTATCCCCTATCGTCATGTTGCCAACAACGATCTGACTTGCGATTAATTATACCCTTCCTATTTGAAGCTGCAGCGGTGTTGGCTACGTCCGTTCACCCCAATCACATAGTTTGCCTATGCTTATGGGGATTCACTCACTTGCCGCCTACCTGCAATTTCAAGTCGTTTGGGTATAGTTTTATTTATCAAACCATGAATTAAATTAATCCATTAATTCTAGACTCCCGTAAATCACCAGCAATTTACAATTGTTCTAGATCAATCTTTCCTCGCTTATTTTGTTAACATTAGGGAAAATAAAACCATAAAAACCGTTACCTAATCCCGAATAGTGAATAAATTCGCCACTCTAATACCACCCAACACTTTTATGGTTTGCATAATATTTCCAAATCAAATGCTATCAGACTGAAAACTGGCTGATGAACAATAATAAAAAGCATTTTATTCCATAAAAAACCATTAAAAAACCGCCGATTTAAACGTTATCAAATGAATAATATTTGTTAATAACTCATCTAAAATGGCAAATTAATATAAAAAGTAAACTGTGAGCCACATCCAAGAAAGAACATCCACACAAGGTAATATAAAACACAGAACAAAGAGATGAATTTAAATATAAATTTCAATCTCCCTCATACACCCTACAAAATAATTATACCTTTAGTTAATCAAGGTATACAAAATAAGAGAGATACGATTATGAGTAAGTTATACGTAGGTTCTGAAGTAGGTCAATTACGCCGCGTTTTAATTCATCGTCCACGACGTGCATTAACTCATTTAACCCCCTCTAACTGTCACGACTTATTATTTGATGATGTGTTAGATATTGAACGTGCAGGTAAAGAGCACGATATTTTTGCACAAACCCTCCGCGATCAAGGTGTTGAGGTTTTGCTGCTAACGAATTTGCTTGCCGAAACCCTCGATGTCAGTGAAGCCAAAGAGTGGTTGTTACATACGCAAATCTCAGATAATCGTTTTGGACCAACGTTTGCCAACGATGTTCGCTGCTTCCTTAATGATTTACCGCATATTGAATTAGCTAAAATCCTAACCGGTGGCTTGTCTTACGGCCAGTTCCCGATGCAATCATCGTCTATCTTACAATCGATGCATAAAGCCGATGATTTCATTATTAAACCACTACCTAACCATTTATTTACTCGCGATACCTCGTGCTGGGTATACGGTGGCGTCTCCATTAACCCGATGGCGAAAGTCGCTCGTCAGCGTGAAACTAACCATCTCAGAGCAATCTATCGCTGGCACCCAACCTTCGCTGGCCAAGACTTCATCAAATATTTCGGTGATGAACAACGCAACTACGATAAGTCTACCATCGAAGGCGGCGACGTTTTAGTCATCGGACGCGGCGCGGTGTTAATCGGCATGTCAGAGCGCACTACGCCACAAGGGGTGGAACAACTGGCTTCAGCACTGTTTAAACACGGTCAAGCCAAACAAGTGATTGCCCTTGAGCTGCCTCAAGAACGCTCTTGTATGCATCTCGATACCGTCATGACTCACATGCGTGAAGATACCTTCTCTGTCTATCCAAATGTGATTCCAGATGATGTGAAATGTTGGAGCTTAACCGGCGATGCTTCTGGCAAAGTTAAAGCCACTCAACAAGCCTCTTACATTCATACCATCGAGCGCGCACTGGGTGTTGATAAGTTACAAATGATCACCACCGGCGGCGATAGCTTCGAAGCAGAACGCGAGCAGTGGAACGATGCCAACAACGTCCTAACGGTTCGCCCAGGCGTCGTTATTGGTTATGAGCGCAATACTTACACCAATGAGAAATACGATAAAGCAGGCATCACCGTGCTGCCTATCCCAGGTGATGAATTAGGCCGTGGCCGTGGTGGCGCTCGCTGCATGAGCTGCCCTATTGAACGTGATGACATCTAAGTTAGGGCGAGTGATATGGAAGGAGATTTCTCCTTCCATCCATCAACGAGAGAAATGACCATGACAAAACAAACTGTTGTCGTCGCCTTAGGAGGCAATGCCTTACTTCGTCGCGGCGAGCCATTAGAAGCGGATGTTCAACGCCACAATATTCAGATTGCCGCGCAAGCCATCGCGAAAGTGGCCGAGCACTACAATGTGGTACTGGTGCACGGTAATGGCCCACAAGTCGGATTATTAGCATTACAAGGGCTAGAGTACAAAAAAGTTAACCCGTATCCACTTGACGTATTGGGCAGTGAAACTCAAGGCATGATTGGTTATATGCTGATGCAAGAGTTTAAAAACCTACTTCCAGAACGCAACGTGACTTGTATGTTGACTCAAATGACCGTTGATGCCAATGACCCTGCGTTTGCCAATCCAACCAAACCGATTGGCCCGGTTTATCAAGCCGAAGAAGCGCGAGCTTTGGCAGAAAAATACCATTGGACAGTAAAACCTGATGGCCAGTATTTCCGCCGTGTGGTGCCAAGCCCACTACCAACGGGGATTGTTGAACATCAAGCCATCAATACCTTGATTGCCGATGGACATTTAGTGATTTGTACTGGCGGTGGCGGCATTCCAGTTAAGTACCAGCAAGGTAAATTAGTGGGCGTTGAAGCGGTGATCGATAAAGACATGTCAGCCGCCTTTCTCGCCAAACAAATTGGCGCCGATGCATTGCTTATTTTAACCGATGCCGATGCGGTTTATCTCGACTGGGGAACCCCAACTCAACATGCTTTGCGTCAAGCAACGCCAAGTGAATTAGCGGCTTATCAATTTGACGAAGGGTCTATGGGACCGAAAATTCAAGCTTCCTGTGAATTTATTAAACAAGGTGGCCGTCTGGTAGGCATTGGAGCTCTGGAAGACGCGGTAGCCATTTTAGAAGGTCAAGCGGGGACCAATATCATTCGTGACCATTAAATACTAGGTTTCAGGCTGGATGACAACCTCCCACCAATCTAGGTTGTCACCACGTCAATCAGCGAAATACTCAGCGCTCGCGCACATCATGCTAGCGCCTAAAACGAGGATAACATCATGGCTTTTAATTTACGTAACCGTAACTTCCTAAAACTGCTTGATTTCACACCAAGAGAGATCCAGCATCTATTAGATTTATCGATTGAGCTGAAAAAAGCCAAATACAATGGCTATGAACAGCCTCGCCTGAAAGGCAAAAATATTGCCTTAATTTTCGAAAAAACCTCGACCCGCACTCGCTGCGCCTTTGAAGTCGCGGCTTTTGATCAAGGCGCGCAAGTCTCCTACCTTGGCCCTTCTGGCTCACAGATTGGCCACAAAGAATCGATGAAAGACACCGCTCGCGTACTAGGTCGGATGTATGATGGGATTGAGTACCGTGGTTTTGGCCAAGAGATTGTCGAAGAACTCGGCCAATACGCTGGTGTTCCGGTATGGAATGGACTAACCGATGAATTTCATCCAACGCAAATTCTCGCTGATTTTATGACCATGCTCGAACACGGCCGTGGTAAAGCACTGCATCAAATCAAATTTGCTTATTTAGGCGATGCGCGCAATAACATGGGTAACTCGTTAATGGTCGGCGCTGCGAAAATGGGCATGGACATTCGCCTCGTCGCGCCAAAAGCATTCTGGCCAACAGAATCACTGGTTGCCACTTGCAGCGCAATTGCTGAAGAAACGGGAGCAAAAATCACCCTAACTGAAGATGTGCAAGAAGGCATCATGGGTTGTGATTTCCTCTACACCGATGTTTGGGTCTCGATGGGCGAAGCCAAAGAAGCGTGGGCCGAGCGCATCCAGTTAATGCTGCCTTATCAAGTCAATATGGACATGCTTAAAGCCACAGGTAATCCGCATGTCAAATTCATGCACTGTTTACCGGCATTCCACGGTGAAGATACCACGGTTGGCAAAGAGTTGGCCCAAGCTTACCCAGAGCTAAAACAAGGGGTTGAAGTCACCAATGA
Organism: Vibrio sp. V33_P6A3T137; assembly: GCF_009904835.1. NCBI lineage: Bacteria > Pseudomonadati > Pseudomonadota > Gammaproteobacteria > Vibrionales > Vibrionaceae > Vibrio > Vibrio sp. V33_P6A3T137. Next base: position 5,292 of record NZ_WXWK01000167.1, read on the forward strand.
AGTGATCGAATCTGAACATTCTATTGTGTTTGACGAAGCAGAAAACCGGATGCACACCATTAAAGCGGTGATGGTAGCCACCCTCGGTGACTGATCGATAACCCTTTATCTTCCTCTCACCACATCACGAGCCGAAGTCCGGCTCGTGATTTTCTCCACCTCGTTGTTCATCCATTTAAACAACTAACTAATCATCATAATGCAGTTTTTTATTTGGTGATCTGCCGCAATAAGCCGTAAATCAATAAGTGATATGCTCAACTCCAGAATGATGTTTGCTTAATCGTTAAACGAGGGTACGACCGTGAACCGAACCATCCCTGACATTGATGCTGATGAACGCTCATTAACCGCGGCCTGCAAGAGGCTGCTACAACAGCAAAGCTTCGCCAATCAACATGAATTACGCGAGCGCTTAGTTGAACTGGGGTTTGAAGGCGTAAGCCAATCAACCGTATCACGCTTACTTTCTCAGCTTGGTGTAGTCAAAATCCGTAATGCTTGTGGCAAAAAAGTTTATTGCATCACGGTAGAAACCGCACCAGTACGCGTTGAATCGTCCATTGCTTCGCAAATAGAGTTTATTACTCACAACCAATCGGTCGTGGTGGTCAAGACCCATCCGGGCAGCGCTCAGTTAGTTGCTCGTTTGGTTGATATCGATCCGCACAGCGAAATCATTGGTACCGTGGGCGGTAATGATACCGTACTCGTGATTCCGCGCGACGCCAATCGTGTCGAAGCCTGTGAGCGGATTGTCAAAAGTCGCTTAGGGGTGGCTTAAGCCCAGCGCTGCACTGTATCTTCCAACCCGTTGTCTATATAGTAAAGCCAATCGTGTTTTGGATATTGTAGTGATGATGCGTCTATTTATTTCTCTTTTACTGCTGCTTAGTACGGCAATCAGTACGCCGGCATTGGCCACTTTGACCGTTAATCCCTCATTTGAGTTAAACGGAGCATCGCGCTTTGCTCCGGTCGATCAAGCCTTTCCGCTGTCTTTTTTCCAACAAGCTGATCAACTATTTTTAGATTGGCAGATCAAGCCAGGGTACTATTTATATCAAAGTAGCCTAACCATTGAGGCTAAAAACGCCCAGTTGGCCGATTACGTGTTGCCGCAAGCACAGCCGTATCATGATGAATTTTTTGGCGATGTGATGATTTATGATACGCCACTGTCGATAAACGTATCACTGAACAATGCCCAATCTGGTGCTACATTGACCGTGCGCTATCAAGGCTGCGCCGCCGCAGGATTTTGTTATCCACCTGAAACTCGGGTTGTTGATCTCGATCCCGTCATCGCCCAAGCATCCAGCGAATCTATCTCTAGCACGACCGTTAACGAAACCAACCTTGCCACTTCACAACAAGATTCTTTAGCGAATCGATTAGCCCACAGTGCTTGGACTCCGCTGCTGTTTTTATTACTCGGTATTGGCTTGGCTTTTACCCCATGCGTATTACCCATGTACCCAATTTTAACCAGTATCGTACTTGGTGGCGGAGCTATCTCACAACGCCGCGCATTGCTGCTAAGTGTGGTCTATGTGCAAGGGATGGCGTTGACCTACACCTTATTGGGTTTAGTGGTAGCTTCTGCGGGTTTACAATTTCAAGCCGCTTTGCAGCACCCTTATGTCCTGATGACATTGAGTGTCTTATTTGTCGCCTTAGCGTTATCGATGTTTGGTTTATACAGTTTGCAACTGCCAAGTAGCGTGCAAACTTGGCTAAGTAGCTTAAGTCAGCGCCAACAAGGTGGACGGCTTGGCGGCGTGTTTATGATGGGCGCAATTTCGGGTTTAGTCTGCTCTCCTTGCACCACAGCTCCTTTATCGGGAGCCTTGCTCTACGTGGCACAAAGTGGTGATTTGATCACGGGGGGCGTCGCGCTCTACGCATTGGCCTTAGGCATGGGAATTCCCTTAATCGCTGTCGCCGTATTCGGTAACCAGTTATTGCCGAAAGCAGGGGATTGGATGAATCGCATCAAGATCTTGTTTGGTTTTGTTCTGCTCGCCGCACCCATTTTCCTACTGGAGAGAATGATCCCTAGCTTATGGAGCACGGTCTTATGGTCGGCGTTAGGACTAAGCGCATTCGGTTGGCTCTATCATGCAAAAAACAGCTTACCTTTTGCAGGTTGGAAACAAAGCCTGATAGGGATCATCGCTATCCTCGGCTTATTATTCTCTGCTCAACCACTGCTGAGTTATTGGCTGAATCCCAATCATTACAGCGCTCAGCAAGCTAACATTCAGTTTCAACCGATTAAAACCGTCGAGCAGCTTAATCAAGCTTTGCTCGACGCTAAAACAGCCGGAAAACCGGTGATGCTCGATTTTTACGCTGACTGGTGTGTCGCGTGTAAAGAATTTGAGCGTTATACCTTTCACCAGCCCGCCGTTGAAGCGCAGCTAAAAAACTTTGTATTACTGCAAGTGGATGTCACCCGTAGTGAGCCGGAAGATTTTGAACTCTTACAGCATCTGCAAGTACTTGGTTTGCCGACCATCGATTTTTGGGATGAACAAGGAAACCGACTACCTCAAGCGCGTATTACCGGCTTTATGGCCGAACATCCTTTTCTTGCTCACCTAGAAAAGTTTCAACGCTAATCGGCTTGGCAGATAAATCACCGTTGATTTATCTGCCATCTTTATTTCCCTAATTAAATATCTCTCCCTTTTTTGTGATACCACACGCCGTTTACGATAATCATAACCAGAGAGCAACTTTCAACAACCAAGCATTTCCTTGACCAATAAGACTATTGCTGTAAATTTTCTTCAGCTCATCCCCCTTGCTCATCCTGCAAAGTGTGCGCTTATCGAACGCCATTCAACCTACCAAACGTGATAATGGTTCGTAGACGGTGATTTTTATCGCTCTAAAAAATCTTTACCGCGGTAGCTCACATTTTGTAGAGGTTACTTATCCCTAGCATATCCAGTGAACTCATA
>NZ_WXWK01000072.1:0-8249 GCF_009904835.1 Vibrio sp. V33_P6A3T137
GGGTAAAAGGGCTATTTTATTTTTATCTTATTGTTTTTAATAACTTATTTATGTAATAAGTTGCTGGGCTGAATAGAAATGTTCATTCACAACCTTGCCGAAAAACAGTGTTGCCGTATTCTGAATTTGTCAGCAGGAAGCCGACACGGAACAGGAAAGACCCAAGGATAGGTCATCTTCAGGACGAAGATTCGATGATTCAGGATGAAACATCGGCAAGGAAAGCAAAGGACATTAGCAGGACGCGAATAACTAGGATGGTTATCACGGATGGTTAATGGACATCTTAAAGGAATAAGGCACGTCTATCAGGATGATAGAGTAAGGGACACCGCTAGGATGGCGATGAAACGGAATGTGCTAACGGATATAGCAGACTATCAAGGAATTGATGCAGGGAGCACTTGATTAGTAGCCGGATTGCTGCGAGTAAGAACTGAACCCCACTAGGCGTAAGCTTAGTGGGGTTTTCTTTTGTACAGCGAACTGGCTTTTTTTATCGGCTTAGATATATTGCCGTAGTGGTCATCGGTTCGCCACGATGAAGCCCCCGTTTATTTTAAAGATAATATTCACTTTGCAAGGCCAATCTAGGCTAAAGACAGGAGTTATTCGATGCAAGCAGAAGTACAATGGGTTGATGGATTAAGATTTATTGGTCAATCACCGTCAGGACACTCTATCGTAATGGATGGTAATGCAGGCTCCTCTGCGCCCAGCCCAATGGAAATGGTGTTGATGGCCGCTGGGGGGTGTAGCTCAGTGGATGTGGTTAATGGCTTAAAGCAAGCTCAGCAAGCGGTAACGGGGTGTCGTGTATCGTTGATCACTGAGCGTCGAGAAACGGCGCCGCGTCTTTTTACTCATATCAATCTGCATTTTACGATTGAAGGGAATAAGGTATCGTCAGAAATTGTTGAACAAGTGGTGGCAGATTCACTCAATAAATACTGTTCAGTTTGTTTAATGCTTGGTGAAAGTATTGAGCTCACCCACAGCTGGGAAGTCATTAATGCTTAACGAATGAGCATAAAAGGGAACAGGAATGAGCCATTTTAACTATACAGGATGTGGGATTGCTGCCATTTTTTTGTGGGGAGCAATGATTGGTTTAATGCGCACTGTGGCTGAAGCTTTCGGACCGATTGGTGGTGCAGCCTTACTCTATACCATTGCCGCTGTCTTTTTAATACTCGTGCTTGGTGTCCCTAAACGACAACATTTTTCTCTTCGCTATTTATTGATAGGAGGAGGGTTATTTGTCAGCTATGAAATCTGCTTGGCATTAGCGATAGGTATGGCCAATAGTCGTCATCAGGCTTTAGAGATGGCGGTGATTAATTACTTATGGCCAGCGATCACGGTAGTACTAGCGGTTATCTTAAGTAAAAAAACAGTCAGCGTTTGGCTTTATCCGAGTGTTGGTCTGGCCTTTACCGGTGTTGTTTGGACTTTAACGGGAGACGCCGGATTCTCTATCACACATGTGGTAAATAATATTTCCAGTAATCCTTTGACCTATGGTCTGGCCTTTATGGGAGCGGTGATTTGGGCAATCTATTGCAACGTGACGAAGTTAATCGCAAAAGGTCAAAATGCTATCGCTCTGTTTTTTATCGCTACAGCGATGGTGTTATGGATAAAGTACGCGCTAAGCCAAGAAGGACCACTGAGCTTTAGCCCAATCGCCACCTTCAATGTGATACTGACGGGTGTGGTGATGGGCAGTGGTTATGCGTTATGGAATATCGCTATTTTGCGTGGCAATATGTTATTATTGGCAACATTGTCTTATTTTACCCCTGTGATATCGACGCTTTTTTCATCGTTAATTCTTGGTGTGATACTCGATACCAGCTTTTGGCAAGGGGTGGCAATGGTGACGTTGGGTTCATTACTCTGCTGGTGGTTAACGCGTGATAAACCTAAGCTGATTGAAGCGACCACCTAAAATAAACCCGCCATTAACGGCGGGTTTATTGGTTAGGATAAGCAGGGATTAACGCGCGATATTGACGTTAATTTGTAGTTTCAGTGGTAACCCAGATAAACGCTTAGCGATGGTTTTTCTGGTTTGTTCGATATCATCGACTAAAATTACATCGCTGTTGTCTTCAGGATAGATATCCACATCTACCCATAATTCTGGACCGACTTTGGTCACTCCGGTTAATTCAATATCTTGCTCTGATTCTTTACAAGCATCGATAATACTTTGATCAACGCGCTTACAAATATCTTTACTCGGTGACATAAGGAATATTTCGCGTAATGCATTTCTCACCATCCCGAAAGGTACTTTTAAAAAATAAAACGACATAGCAAGCATCATCAATGGGTCAGCATAGACCGCATAGTGAGCGAAGGGAGTAAAAGTCACACCCAGTGCCACAATAAAGCCGATGGTTACTGCAAGGCTGAGCAATGTATCCATTTGCCATTGTTTAACCTCTGCACCAATCAGGCCTGAAGCGTGGCGTTTACTCAGTTTTGCCATATACCACCATGCTAAGCCACAGCCGATAACATTGACTGTACCAAAAAGGGTTGCAATCGAAGCATCGACTTCTCTACCGCCAGTGATTAAAGCACCGATCGCAGAATAGAGTGAGTAGGCGACGAGTAGTAAGATCACGCTGCCTTTGATAACAATAACCGCTGGTTCAAATAGCGCACGACCAAAAGGGAACTGCGCATCAGACGGCTTACGTATATAACGTGAAGCGACCAGCGACAATAATGTTAACAGTAAACTGATGAGAGAGTAGACTCCATCAAAGACAATAACTAATGACCCTACAAGTAAACCAACCACTAATCCGCCAAGGGCAAATACTGATGCGATAAGGGCGGAGAAGGTTAAGACACGATTTTCATTTAAACTTGTTTGAGCACACATAAAACATCTACCGATTTAAAAACTAAACGTATTTTGGCTTAAAATCGGTCTATTACAATCTCAATTTACTTACACATCTAAATAAAAAACACGAATTTAAAATAAATCCATTTAAAACAGTAGGTTGCGCGCTGTTTTTGCTGTCAAAAATATTGACTCTGACTGCCATTGGTTATTTAAAAGTCAAATAGGTAATCACTGAGCTTATCAGCTAGCCAAAGCATGGCTGGATTTTCTGCGTCACCAGGGATGGTATACATGCAATAATCTTCTTGAGTTAAGCCGTAGGTATGGCGAATAACGGTTAAACGTTGTTCGCGCAGATGATGGCGAATTAATGGCTCAGGTAACACTCCCCAAGCGCTTTCGGTCAATATGGTCGCCAGCATATATTCAAAACTTGAGAAACCAATATAGCGGCGAGAAAAGGGCTCAAGGTTGGAGTTATCTTGATCATTGAGGTAAACCATCACCGCTTGCATCGATTTACGTAAGTCTTCATCGAACACTCGTTTGAGTTTAGTTAAAGGGTGACTGACGCTACAGACCGACATCATGCGGATTTTACCCAGTGGCTGGTAACTGATACGAGGATCGTCCAAACGCTCGTAATCGACACCAAACGCGAAGTCAACCTGCTCGGTTGCGACTAAACTGGCTAGATCACCACTCGAGGCAAGGACGATGTTAAAGGACGTATTAGGAAATAAATTATTCAGTGAATGAGCCAAATCTTGCCATAACACATCAGGTAGAGAGTCATCACGCGCAATCCACATTTCAGCGGCAAATTCATCACACACCTGCGAGCAGGTGCGTTTAATTCTGGTCGCTGTAATTAATAAGCTTTGGCAGTCTTTATAGATAGCCTTACCGGCTTCCGATAATGTGACTTGATTACCACTGCGGACTAATAGCTCAACCTTAAGTTCATTTTCCAGCGCTTTTACCGCCATACTCAGTTTGGTGCGGTTACATTCCAGTTGGCGAGCCGCCTCGGAAACTGAGCCTGCATCGGCGATAGCACAAAATGCTTCTATTTGTGATAGGTTCATGAGGGTTCCATTATTAAACGGGAGCGACGTTAATCAGGCTGATAACTTCCACTTTACATTGCCGATTTTCTCAGCATTACGATGAATATTGTATTTTCTTAACCAAGATTGTTCGCTAACGCTATGAAGTTGACTCTATTTTGGTTTAATCTTGGCATATTACCAGAATACAAGACGTAATACGGAGACCATGATGGTACACGACTGGGATAATCTCGCGAAAAATTGGGAAAACAATACAACAAACACGATGTTTGTTCAGCAGGTATTTCAGCAACTGAAGACCTTAACGTCCTTGGATGGCAAGCATATTCTTGATTATGGCTGTGGGACGGGTTTCTTAAGTCAGATGATGTCCCCCCTAGCGAAAACTATCGTCGCATTGGATAGCTCAGAATCGATGATTGAGGAGCTGGATAAAAAAGAGCTACCTAATGTCGAGCCTGTGGTCGATAGTTTAACGCGCGGCTTAGTGGCTCAACATCCAGCGTTTCGAAAGCAGTTTGATCTTGTCGTCGCCGCTTCGGTGTGTGCTTACGTTGATGACTTTCCACAAGTAGTCGAGATTATTTACTCGTTACTAGACCAAGGTGGTTTGTTTATTCAGTGGGATTGGTTATCAGACAATACGCTGGCCGATCACCATCTACATGAACTTAACGTTAGACAGGCTTTTACCCAAGCAGGCTTTACGACCATTGAGGTTGCACAAGCGTTTGTCATCGCTACCCCGGATGGACCACAAGCCGCCTTTTTTGCATTAGGACGTAAATAGCCGTACACACTCTGGTTTGAGTCTGTATTACGATGTGAGCAGGGTACGGCGTTGGTTGATTAGGTGGTCGCGTTGGCATAACTCGCCACCTCATCAAGCACTTCAGGATGATCAATCGCATGACGATTGTCGACCGTTTGCCCATTGAGTACTTGCTTAACCGCTAACTCGACCAATTTACCGGAGCGCGTTCTCGGTACTTTAGAAATAGGGTAGATTTTCTTCGGTACATGTCTCGGTGAACATTGGGTGCGCAATTGTTGTTTAATGGTCTCGATCAGTTCATCGTTGAGCGAAGCGCCTTGTGACAACGCAACAAAAAGAACAATAATTTCATCGCCTTGCTGCTTTTGGCCGACGGCGACTGCATCCGCTATCTCGGTAATTGATTTAAGCGCTTGGTAAATCTCCGCAGTACCTATGCGTACTCCGCCAGGATTGAGTGTCGTATCACTTCGGCCATAGAAGAGAAATCCGCCTTGTTCTGAGCGCATGACATCGTCACCATGATGCCAAGTATTGGGATACTTCGCCCAGTAAGCATTGTGGTAGCGCTCGCCGCTATCATTCCAAAAGCCAATCGGTTGATTTGGAAAACTGTTACGGCAGACTAATTCTCCGCGCTGTTGCATGACCGCTTCTCCCCGCGAGTTAAACGCCGCTACGTCCATGCCTAACCCCGCGACTTGGCATTCTCCACGATAGACGGGTGAGAGTGGGTTGCCCAAGACAAAGCAACCACAAATATCAGTGCCTCCAGAAATCGAGGCGAGATGCACATCGGATTTAATATGTTGATAAACATAATCAAACTGATGAGGATAGAGCACTGAACCCGTAGAACAGATCGTTTTAAGATCCGCGAGGTGATGATGTTGATTGGGCGAAAACCCCGATTTTTGCAATGATTCTAGATAAATAGCAGAAGTGCCAAACAGCGTTGTTTGTGATTGCTCAGCCAATTGCCAGAGAACATCGGGATTCGGATAGATTGGGCTACCATCAAAAATCACTAAGGTCGCTCCACTTGCCAGCGCTGATACGTGCCAGTTCCACATCATCCAGCCGCAGGCCGTGTAGTAAAACACCCGATCATTCGCTTGGATATCACAATGTAATTGGTGCTCCTTCAGATGATTGAGCAGCGTTCCTCCGACAGAATGAATAATGCACTTAGGCTGTCCAGTCGTGCCTGAAGAGTAAAGAATAAACAAAGGATCATTAAATGCTACGCGTTGGTAGGTTAGTCCTTTGGGTGTATAGCTAGCGAGAATGGATGCCCAATGGGAAAAATGCTCATTGATGCTTGGGTTATAGGCGCGCTTTTGCAGATAATCAATTTGGCAGACATTATTGAGCGTCGGTAATCGAGTCACTACTTGGGAGTTTTGCTCATGCATCTGGTGTGTTTTACCTGAAAAGGTATACCCATCGCAGCAAAATAGAATTTTAGGCTCTACTTGTGCAAAACGCTCAACCACGCTGTTAACCCCAAAATCCGGGGAAGTTGATGTCCAGATCGCCCCTAAACTGGTGGTCGCGAGCATGGCCACGACCGCTTCTGGAATATACGGTAGATATGCCGCGACTACATCTCCTCGACCGATACCATTTTGTATCAACCACTGCTGAATCATGCAGACTTGATCAGAGAGTTGTTGCCACGTTAAGTGGCGACTCTGGCCGCGCTCATTATGAAACCAAAGAGCAATATTTTCCGGCTGTTGATAGGCATAAGCGAGTAAATTTTCTGCGTAATTAAGCTCCGCATTCGCAAACCAAACGGTATCTCGACTCGGCATGAATGGGGGCCAGCGTGCCTCGCCTTGAGTTGATAATAACGTTCCACGTAAGCCAATCACATCACAATATTGCCAGATTTCACTCCAGAACCGTTCGGAAGATTGAACCGACCATTGATGCAGTTCATCATAGTGAGTCATTGCATAGCCTTGTTGATGAAGATGTTGCATGAATTGGTACAGTTCAGAAGCATGAATACGTTGTTGGCTAGGTGTCCAAATCGGGTCAGAGTGAGACATGTCTTCCTCAAGTTAGCAAATTTTAGATAACAAAAGTGTTGTATAGATTGCTGTAAAGTCAAAAAAGAAGATTGATAAACAAGCAAAATTATAGATTAAGGCATACTCAATAGGAGGGAACGCCATCAATGAATGTAAATAAATTGTTACAGCGACAAGTCAATCCAATCCTTGCAGAGGAATGGCAGATTGAAGCAACCGTGAATACGCTAAATGTAATAATAATGTTACGGAGATTCCGTCATGAGTTGTTACGTTGCTAAATCACTCAATCAACACGGTGAGATCGATTGGAGCGAAGAAGAGCATGGTGTGTGGCACGATCTTGTCGCTCGTCAGCAGTTGATTGTTAGCGAGACCGCTTGCCAGCCTTACTTAGATGGATTGGATTTATTGGCACTGTCAGCGGACAGAGTCCCACGACTGTCTGAGCTTAATCATACCTTAGATCGAGAAACCGGCTGGCAAATTGCCCCCGTTCCCGCCTTAATCAGCTTTGATCATTTTTTTGCGTTATTGGCCGATAAAAAATTTCCCGCGGCAACGTTTTTACGATCTCGGCAAGAGTTTGATTATTTACAAGAGCCCGATTTTTTCCATGAGATTTATGGCCATTGTGCCATGTTAACGCACCCGGATTTTGCGGCATTTACTCATCGATATGGTCAATTAGGCAAGAATGCTTCTCCTAAAGCACGGGCTTATTTAGCTCGTTTGTACTGGTTTACGGTTGAGTTTGGCTTAGTAAAAGAGCAAGGGGTCGTCAAAATTTATGGCGGCGGTATTCTCTCTTCTCCTGCCGAAACACGCTGCGCGCTAGATAAACCAGACACGCAGCATCGGCGATTTGATTTGTTGCAAGCACTGCGCACCCCGTATCGAATCGATCATATTCAGCCGGTGTATTATGTATTGGAAGAGATAGGTGAGCTTTACTCACTCAGTCAATTAGATTTAATGCATTATGTTGAACAAGCCATGGCACTAGGCTTACTACCAGCGCCATTTACTGTAAAGGAAGAAAACTATGTTGGATGAATTACGTTGTGAAGCCTGTGATAGCAACGCAACTGCTTTAACTCAAGATCAGCAGCAGACATTACTGAGTGAACTTGATGGATGGGCACTGGTGCATCGAGATGGTGTTCCTCAGTTAGAAAAAGTCTATCGGTTTAATAACTTCAAGCAGGCTTGGGCGTTTTCTGAGCAGGTAGCCAACCTTGCTGAAGCGATGCATCATCATCCTAAAATCACGGTCGAGTGGGGTAAAACGACATTAACTTGGTGGACCCATGCGATTAATGGACTGCACAATAACGATTTTATTTGTGCTGCACGCTGCGACAAACTGCCCTGTTAAGTGAATGATCACTCAGGCGATATTGAGTGTTCGCCTGAGTGATCTTGCCCCAGTTCTATCCTCATATTCCCCTTCATTCTATCTTCATAAAGCCGTCATTATTGTTACACATCTAATC
>NZ_WXWK01000114.1:0-7778 GCF_009904835.1 Vibrio sp. V33_P6A3T137
CTTTAAGATATTATATGAAATAAAACTACATAAAATCCCAAAAATCAGCCACATAGTGCCTACTTGTTTGAAATGTTTTTACACAAAATAGAATTTGCAACATAGCTTGAAATCATGGGTGTGATGCTTCGATACGGCCTATGGGTTGAGAAATAGTATTGAAAATGCGCTTATCATTAAATGAAACCTGTTAACAAAGAGGGACTCAGGACACAAAAAAGCGGTCTCTGTTAACAAAAAACACACTTATCCAGATGGGTGATTTTCACCGCTGGTGGTTTTTTATTCCTAAATGTGATTTTTTAATGGCTTTATTTGACTTTAAATGCATATAAATAAAATAAAAATCCAAATTATCTATAGTTAACAATTTGTTGCGTGCTCGCAATTTGAATGCTAGTTTGTACCAAAAATGAGCAGGATTGCTCAGTGTTGATTCATGATAGGGAGCGAAAGCGCATGAATGATGTACCCGCGCTGGATATAAAAAATCTCCACAAAGCCTTTGGACAAAATGAGGTGTTAAAAGGCATTTCATTACAAGCTCACAAAGGGGATGTGATCTCGATTATTGGCTCATCGGGATCAGGAAAAAGTACCTTTCTACGCTGTATCAATCTTCTGGAAATACCGACTTCCGGTGAAATTTGGGTGAACAATGAATTAATCCAAATGAAAACTAACCGACAAGGCGCATCATTACCCGTTAGTGAAAAGCAAGTGCAACGAATTCGTTCGCGCCTTGCCATGGTGTTTCAAGGCTTTAATCTCTGGTCACATATGACGGTATTAGAAAATGTGATTGAAGCTCCCATTCATGTTCTGGGATTCGGTAAAGATCAAGCCATCGCGAGCGCAGAAAAACTGCTCAAAAAAGTCGGGTTATATGAACGCCGTGATTATTACCCCGGTCATTTATCTGGCGGTCAGCAGCAACGCGCAGCGATTGCTCGAGCTTTAGCCGTTGAACCAGAAGTATTACTGTTTGATGAACCCACATCGGCATTGGATCCGGAGCTTGTCGGCGAAGTGCTTGGGGTGATGAAAGATTTAGCGCAAGAAGGCAGAACCATGTTGGTTGTCACCCATGAAATGGCCTTTGCGCGAGATGTTTCTAATCATGTGCTGTTTTTGCATCAAGGTGTGGTTGAAGAGCAAGGCGATCCTCGCCAATTGTTTACTCAGCCAAACTCTCCTCGGTTAAAGCAATTTATCTCATCGATTTATTAAACGCTGAGGGTATCGCGCTACCTTGGTTAACCCCTTGGTTTTAACGGTAACTCAGATAGGGATTTCAAAGTGTTATATCGTCACTGTTTCTTAATCCTCCTTGAGGAGAAAAAGAGCAGGGCAACCATACCATCACAGGAGTAGGGAAATGAAAAAGTGGTTATTAATCGTAGCGATAGCAGCCTCAGCATTGTCGGGTATTGCGCAAGCGAAAGAATGGAAAACGGTGCGTTTTGGCATTGAAGGCGCTTATCCTCCTTTTAGTTGGACAGAGGCGGATGGCTCACTGCGTGGGTTTGATGTGGACATGGCTAATGCGCTTTGTGCTGAAATGCAAGTCGAATGCGTGATTATTCCACAAGATTGGGATGGCATCATTCCGTCACTATTAGCTCGTCGTTACGATGCCATTATTGCGGCGATGTCCATTACTGAAGAGCGTAAAAAACGTGTTGATTTTACAAAGAAATACGCACAAATCCCGAATCGTTTCATTGCTAAAAAGGACGCTAATCTTGATTTTACGCCAGAAGGCCTAAAAGGGGTACGTATCGGTGTCCAACGAGCCACCACGCATGATAAATACCTAACCGATAACTATGGTCGTTCAGTCAATATCGTTCGATATGGATCATTTGATGATGCGTATCTTGATTTAGCGAATGGGCGAATCGCAGCGGTATTGGGTGATGCCTCTGCGCTAGAAGAAGGGATGCTTAATCGACCAGGAGGCGACGGTTATGAGTTTGTCGGACCTTCATTAACCGATCCTAAATGGTTTGGAGAAGGGATGGGGATTGCAGTTCGTAAACAAGATAAAGCCCTAACCGAACAACTTAACCGTGCGATAGCGTCGCTGCGAGAAAAAGGCATTTATCAACAAATCGCGGCACAATACTTTAGTTATGATGTGTATGGTGAGTAACCACGAAAACCTACGTAATTGGGGGTGAATTCGCCCCCATATTTTGAGCAAGGAAGGCGTAAATGCTCGATCTTCAAGGATATGAAACGGCTATTTTGCAAGGTGCGTGGCTGACGATTCAAGTGGCATTATGGTCACTGTTATTAGCGATGATACTGGGCATGCTCGGTGCATTAGCTAAGTTAGCGCCATACCGTTTTGCAAGAAGTATTGCTACGTTGTACACCACGGTAGTCAGAGGTATCCCCGATTTAGTCTTAATGATGCTGATTTTCTTTGGTGGGCAAATCTTATTAAATAACAGTTTATTTGCCATCAATGAATGGCTTAATTCACTCTTATTATCGCGCAATCCCGATCATCGGTGGGTCTCTTATCTACCGGACTATATCAATGTCAGCCCATTTATTGCAGGAGTGTTGACGATAGGATTCATCTTTGGGGCTTACATGGCAGAGACCTTTCGCGGCGCGATGATGGCGGTCGATAAAGGTCAGCTAGAGGCGGCTAAAGCGTATGGTATGAGCGGGTTGCTCACTTTTCGCCGAATTCTGTTGCCACAGATGATACGACATGCACTACCTGGTTTTGGTAATAACTGGTTAGTCTTGTTAAAAACCACTGCGTTGGTCTCGATTATTGGTTTAGAGGACATGGTTCGAGTCAGTTCATTAGCCGCCGGTTCAACGCAAATGCCTTTTACTTTCTATTTATCTGTTGCTTTGATTTTCCTATTTTTCACCAGCGTTTCCACCGGATTACTGAAGTGGGTTGAGCGTAAATTTACTATTCAAACGAGGTAGCGATGGATTTTTCAGTCATTTTACAAAGCTTACCTCTGTATTTTTCTGGGTTATGGACCACCGTTTGGCTGGTAGGGTTATCTTTAGTGATCGGCTTAGCTGTGGCTATTCCCTTAGCGATTGCTCGTAATAGCTCACTGTGGGTGATATGGATGCCCGCTTGGTGCTATATCTATTTCTTTCGTGGCACTCCACTGTTAGTGCAGCTGTATTTGATCTATTACGGCATGGATCAATTCTTCCCAGTGAAGGATACCTGGTGGGAACATGCTTGGTTCTGTGCTTTGGTGGCCTTTATTTTAAACACTTCCGCTTATACCGCAGAGATTATCCGTGGTGCGATTAATGGATTATCGAAAGGGGAAATCGAAGCGGCAAAAGCTTATGGCATGAGTCAATGGTTGACCTATCGGCGGATTGTTTTACCCAGCGCATTACGTCGGGCGCTCCCTGCGTACAGTAATGAAGTCATTTTTATGCTGCACGGCAGCGCAGTGGCCGGTATTGTGACGATACTTGATCTTACGGGGACGGCTCGTTTAGTCAGTTCTCGTTACTATGCGCCTTTTGAAGCGTTTTTAGTCGCTGGACTGTTTTATTTATTGCTGACATTTTTGATTCTATGGTGCTTCAAGCTTGCCGAAAAACGTTTCTTGGCTTATTTAAGGCCGATCAGTTAGCACTAAATAAATGTTGATATAGGCTTTTCGTCGATCAGATGCTCTACTGTCCAGAGGGGAATGTACTCGGTGACTGTTAATAGCTAATAGCAAATCACCGAGTAAATGATTAATTACGCTTAAATACTGCCCAAATCGGCGCATGATCAGAGGGCTTTTCAATCGCTCGCAGTGGGTAATCAATATCGGATTCAACGCAGTCTATAGCGAGTGAAGGTGTCGCGAGAATGGTATCAATACGCAGGCCACGGTTATCATCAAATCCTCTAGAGCGGTAATCAAACCACGAAAATTTATCTTCAACGCTGGGATGAAGTTTACGGAAAGTATCTTCTAATCCCCAATCCAGTAAGCGTTGTAGCCATTGACGCTCTTCCGGTTGGAAAGAGCATTTCCCTGTTTTTAGCCAACGTTGACGGTTCACTTCACCAATACCAATGTCTAAATCGATAGGGCTGATGTTAATGTCACCCATCACAATGATCGCTTCATCTGGTGTGTGATAGTCGGTGAGATAATTCATTAAATCTTGATAAAATTGACGCTTATAAGGGAACTTGGTTTCGTGATGAATATTATCTCCTTGTGGGAAATAACCGTTCAATACCGTTACTTTATCGCCATTCTCATCAAGAAAGGTGCCGATAATCATTCGTTTCTGGTGGTCGTCATTATCCGTTGGAAAGCCTTTTTGCACTTCCAGTGGCGCTTTTTTACATAGCAATGCCACGCCGTAATGGGCTTTCTGGCCGTGAAAATAGACGTGATAACCCATCGCTTCCACCGCTTGGACAGGAAATGCTTCATCGTGCACTTTGATTTCTTGCAAGCCGATAATATCGGGTTGATGTTTATCAATTAGGGCTTGCAGCTGATGCAGTCTTGCTCGTAATCCATTGATATTAAAACTGACAATTTTCATTTATCTTCCTTTAATTTGCTTTCAAGGTCGCGTTTTACGTAATCGAGAGCGAGTAAGGCAGTACGTGGATCCACCTGATTCGATTCGAGAAGATAGATAAGATCGACGGCCAACTTAATTTCATCGGGCGCATCATCTAAAGTCGGGAGAGGGGACATATCTCGTTCTCATCGTTCTATTGTGAGCCGTTATTCTGCAGGTTAATCAGTTGTGCTTCAATGATCGCTTTCGCTTGTTGGCAACGGTTAAGACGCTGTTTGGCTAAAAATAGCGCCTGTTGTGCCTGTGGATAGTAGCGTGCTGAGGTTTGTTCAAGTTGATATTGTCGGTTAAGCACTAACGTCAATAGACGCTGCTCCCATCGTTGATGCTGGATTAACTGTTCGGCTAATTGAGATTCACTCATATCCTTAGCTAAAGTAGGATGTTCGCTATCTAGCCCATCGCGTTGCAAACTATTCTCCCATTCGTCCACCACGCGTTGCAACGCCTCTAATTGAGCACATAAACGATCGCTTAGGTGTTCGACTTGCACCAGACAGGGGCTGGAGGCATGGCAAATGTGGTGTAATTGAGAGAGCGTCTGTTCCGCTTCATGCGCACACGACGTTAATGAGAAGACATTTTTTTTGAACAATTGATTATCAAACCAGCGCCTAGTGTGATGACGATATTGCGTGTCGATAAGCTCGGCGTGACGCATTAAGCATTGCAGCCGTTTAGTCGCTGATCCGAACCGGTCATCGTTAGTGATAGGTTTACTGTGAGTCAATCGTTTAGAGCGAGCGGGGAATAACGGTTTCACCATGATTATTCAATAATTCGTTGAAAAGGGGGAAGCGCATCCAAAAGAGCTTTACCGTAGCGTTTAGAGACGATACGTCGGTCAAGCAGCACTACTCGGCCAGAATCACTTTCTTTACGCAATAATCGCCCTACCGCTTGAATTAATTTTTTACTCGCCTCAGGGACACTAATTTGCAAGAAGGGATTACCACCGCGTTGCTGAATATATTCAGCATGGGCTTGTTCAACGGGGGAGCTAGGCACAGCAAAAGGAATTTTGGTTATGATGACGTTTTGTAAAAGTTCCCCCGGAAGATCGAGCCCTTCTGAAAAGCTACCAGTACCAAAAAGGATGCTTGTTTTGCCGCATTGCACGAGCATTTTATGTTTATTGAGCAGCTCAGTTCTGGATGTTGTACCTTGCATTTGCCAATCCCAAGCTTTTTTTAGAAATTTTTTGCTGATTTTTTGCTCAACTTCTTTCATTTGCCAGTAAGAAGCAAACAGGACCAAATTGGCTTGATTGGGGACAATGTACAGATGAATCTTTTCGACGAGATGATCGGTATATTGTGCTGCTTGCGGCTCATAATCCATCTTAGGGATCAATAGCTTGGCTTGGTTTTGATAATCAAACGGAGAGGATAAGGCTAAAAATCGTACGCCATCTTCTGGTTTTTCACTGATCCCAGCCTGACGACAAAAGAAACTGAATGAATTTAAGGCTCGCATCGTCGCAGAGACCAAAATCGCCCCCACACAGCGACTCCAAATTTGTTGATCCAACTGCCAACCAATTTCAAGAGGAGAGACATTAACAATATAGTCGCCTTCTCGTTCGCTATGGATTGCTAACCAGCGTGCGAGTGGGGCTCCTTTTTCTCGTTTAGGCTCAGCCATTAATTGCCAGACTTGGGCGAGTTTTTCTAAACGTTGTAAGAAGAAACCTAATTCGGCGAGAACAGGCTCAGCTAAACGGCTGGCCAGTTCACCGTCTTTGACGCGTTCGGCGATTAAATCGGTAATTTTGCTCACGGCTTGGTTGGCTTTTTGAGAATGCAGCTTAAGCTCTTTAGCTTGTTCTTCAAGCCAGTTAGGCAGCTCACCATGTTCAAAACGCAGCACATTCTCTTCAAAAGCGCTGGAATCAAACTGATTTGGTAGTTGATTGAGGAGCGGGATCAGTTGTTGTAAGGCGTTACGCGCTTCATTTTCAAAGCGTGCGACTCGTTTGGCATCCGCTAGCGATATTGCGCGCGCGAGCGCTTGATTGAGCTTTTCTAACCAACTAACGCTGCCTTTCATACTGGCTGAGGCTGAGGCATGTTCACGGGCCACATGAGGCAGATGGTGCGCTTCGTCAAACACATAAATGGTATTTTCAGGTTCAGGAAGAATTACGCCTCCACCTAAGTCGGCATCGGCCATCACCAAGCTGTGATTGGCAATAATGACATCGGCTTTATCCATTGCTGATCGAGCTTTTTGAAAAGGGCAATCTCGATGAGCGGCGAAGCTACCATTACAACTGTGTTTATCACTGACAATGGTTGACCACACCAAATCAGGGATAGGACTTGGCCAACTGTCTCTATCGCCATCCCACTGACCGTTTTTTAGCTGCAGATACAGTGTTTGTAATTGTTCAATCTCTTTTGCTGCTGGTTTGGTTTCAAACATCGCTAACTGGTTGTCATCGTTACCACAAGCTGCCGCTAATTTTTCAGTGCAGCAATAACGTTGTCGGCCTTTGGCGATCAGTAAAGAAAAGTTTTGATCGGTGATACGGCGATACAGCGGTAAATCTTTGTGCATTAACTGCTCTTGCAAAGCAACGGTTGCGGTGGATATCACCACTTTACGTTGATTAAGTAGTGCAACAGGGATGACGGCCATTAAATAAGAGAGTGATTTACCAATCCCGGTTCCTGCTTCTGCAACGATCATGCGGGTTGAAGTGTGATATTGACCACAGAGTGTTTTGGCAATTTCTGCGACCAGAAAATTTTGTGCACGACGAGGGATAAAATTATCCAACTGATGGTGCAGATTTTGGTAACTGGTACGAATCGATTGTTGAATTTTTGTGGTTAACATAACATGACCTAAGTAGCAGGAGCCGGATAGTAACACAGCTTTTTAGATGAGCGGTGGGGAATTTTGTCGGATGAAATCGAAAATTTTGGAGCCATAAGCTCGATAATTGCCTGCTTTTAAATCAATTCTAGATCTTGCTCACAAAAAAAAACTGAACCTTCATACACTTAAGATGTTCAGTATGCATTTTGGTTTTTAAGCCTTTTTATTTTCTTAGTTTTGGTTTACTAATCTGAAAATTGCCTTTAATTTAGATTTAAGTTCTGATTATTGGTATAATGTTAAACTATTTAACATTTATTATTAATTATGTTTTGAAGCTTTAATGCTTATTA
>NZ_WXWK01000121.1:0-7679 GCF_009904835.1 Vibrio sp. V33_P6A3T137
CGAATTGATAATGAAAACTCTCCTTCAATTTTCTCGGATAAAAGATGAAGCATCGGAATGCTTTACTAAAGACACTCTACATTTAATTACGACTATTATAACGGAATTATTCGTCAAAAATCCGCCATTACACTATGACACATGTGACTTTGCAAAAAGAATATTTGATAAGCTGGGATGTTCATCTCAGGAGGCTCAGTTTATTCAGAAAAGGCGTGATGAGTTAATGGAAGAGTTAAAAGCATACAGCATTGACAGTAAACCAGAAAAAATAACAGATTGGATTTTTTAAGTGATATTTCAATTTAAAACACTCCCCAGCACATAATCATTAGATAAAGTAAGGAAAAATAAGTGTTACGAATTGTTTAGGGCTATAGCCCTAAATTATTTTGGGGCAGAAACTTGCTAGCAGGCTATCGAATGCTCAACGAAGTAAAGCTGGATCGAGTCGATTCTCAATCGATAAAATTGAGAGCGATTCAAAATAGTTTTAACTTAGCATCCACAACCACCCCGATGATACGGCAGTTTCCATTCACTGACATGATAGGGTAGTTGGTATTTAGAGGTTTTAGAAAGCGCTGCCCAGCATCAAGGACCAGCTTCTTGAAAGTAGCCTCGTTGACATCTTCTAGCTTCGCAACCACCAAGGAGCCATTTTCGTGATCGCGCTCGGTATCCACTAACACTAATGTTCCTTCGGGAAAGCTAACTCCTGTTGCAGAGGTCATCGAGTCGCCTTCTACCTTTAACCAAAAACAGCGATCGCTGGTTCTCTCTGTGGTTTCATGCCACTCACTAATATCTGCTAGGATGTAAGGCTCACAAGCTTCTGTCCATGCTCCCGCCTGAACTGAGCTAAGCACAGGAAAGCACGCCTTATATACAGGTTGAATATCCACCTTAGACACGTTAGCTATTACTTGATCGGGATATTCTAAAGTCCCGTCAGAGTGCAAAGTTAATGAATCGAGTTTTAATGCTTTTAGTATTTTCGCGATCTGTTCTAAGGAAGGCTCGCGCCTTTTATTTAGCCAATGACCCATCCCGCCAGGAGTTACTTCAACTAACTCGGCCAATTTTTCTTGGGTTATCCCCATTTCTTTTATTCTGGATTTTACCAGATTTGTCCAATTCATTTTCATACTCTTAAATATACAAAATGTACAAAAACAGGCAACGCACACAATGTACATTATGTTGATGGTTTTGTGTACATAATGTATATTTATGGTTTGGCGCTACCGGAGGTGGAAAAATGCAGCAAATTAGAGAGATAAGAAAAAAGGTAAATATCTCTGTTAATGACCTAGCTGAAATGATTGGAACTGAGCCAGGTGCCGTTTATCACTATGAGTCAAATAGAAGGACTCCGGATTTCAATCAGTGCTGGAAGATTGTTAATGCCCTAAACCAACTCGGCGCACATTGTTCATTCGATGACGTATTCCCCAACCCAAAACATAAAAATAGTTTAACCACAAGCAAGCCGCTAGACGGCCCCTATCAAAAGGTAACGACCAATGAAAGTGACCAACATCCTAGAAAAAATCGAGAACTTAAAGATAAACCGCACGGTCGGCATGGAAGGACTGCCGTTTGACAAAGTGCGGGTTGCACAAATTAAGACACGTTTTACTTATGGTGAGAGTGCGTTTCTTTCCGCGATAGCTAATGAAGTCAGCGCTCAGAAAGCGGTGCTTTGTAATGTGTTGGTGATCGAGGCGGTGATCGCGCTTTTAAACAGTGAGCCTGATTTAAAAGATCGGGTAATGAGTGCATGGGAAAAAATGGGAGGTGAACGGCTGGATTTCTTCGAACAACTCGAAAACCACAAACCATATACCGTGAATGGTGATTATACCGTCATTCACATCTCTTCATCACACGATCGCGGGGTTAAATATCAACATGAGCAATAACACGGTAGGGCAGGCGAGAAAGCCTGCTCTTAATCATAGCGATTTTGTGGAATTAGTCGTTGAGCAAGCCGCTATTTACTCTGGCGAACGCCGCGATCAGATCCGCGCAAGAATGGCTGAACAAATGCTAGGGTCGGGGACTGATAATCCCTTTGATTTTTCGAGGAAAGTTGAAGGAGTGCACTGATGCGCTTTTCCCTATTTATTAATCAAGCTAAAGCGATGGAATGGGGGCTGAATGTTCAGCAGGCCATTCTATTTAGCTACTTACATGATCTCCCCACGTGGGGGAAATGTACGGTCATTAATGGGGAGGCATTTTGGTGGTCAGGCAAAGATAAAGTCATTTGTGAGCTTCCTATCCTGACGGATAAGCCTGATACGGTGAAAAGACATATGGCCGCACTTGAAAAGGCAGGCTTAATTGAACGTATCACTCATCAAAATCGCCCTCTTGTTCGAATAACAGACAAAGGAAAACAGTGGAATAAACATGAAGGAGGTGGGGAAAATAATCCCGACCAAGGCGGGGAAAATATCCCTACTAGGTCGGGAGAAAAATCCCCACTAGGTAGGGAAAAAAATCCCGCATATAAGAATACCAGTGATCAGAGTACCAAGATCAGTAAAGAAAAAAGTAAACCAAAAAAACCAGAATTGGATTTTTCTTGCTGGCCATCACCTCCGAGCGATCAAGTCTTCCGTGACTGGAAAATCATGCGCGACAAAAAACGAGCGCCCATCACTCAAACCGTGATCAACCGACTGGCATCAAAACTCTTCGAGGCACACCAACGACTCGGCATGAGTGTCGATGATGTACTAGGCCTTTGCGCTGAACGAGGCTGGCAAGGCTTTGAAGTGGATTGGATTGAACGCCTTGTGCCAATCGCCCCAACGATGACAGCGCAGAACTCGCCACCTAAAAAACTGCCTCGACTCGATTGCTGGCCAAAACTGAGCCCCTCGGAGCGGTTTCGGCAGCAACTGATTGAGCAAGGGAAAAAACCAACGTTTTGATTTTAAAGGTAACGACCAATGACCATTAATTTTACCGATGAAGAATATCGGCTCATGCGAAACGAGCTGAAAGCGAATGCAATAAATTCACTCATTCGATTGATGCCGATGGAACGGGGAGACGCCATCTTCTACATTTCGCGAGTTTGCAATGTGTCTTACGGAGCGGTTCGAGAATGGACCAAAAACGGTGCACCAAGTAAACACGTCAACACGCTACTCGAGCTTGCCAAAAGTCACGATATACGGATTTACCGTTATCAGCTGTTACCCACAAGAGCCGTGGTGAATCACTGGCTGAATTGGTGTTATGACATCGACAAGGACAGACACGTTTCGAAGCAGCTTTTTCAGCATTGGAAGGCGAGCATGAAAAAGGGGCGGGTAGCATGAGTTTAGAGCAGTGGAAGCGTAGCAAGTACGCTGAGCGGATCAATTTCAGTTCCTCACAGTTTGGTCGAGTCGTCGCGGTCATGGTGACCAGTGGTGGTTGGCATACGCTGCGTGAGATTGAAGAGATGATCCACGCGCACTATCCAGACAGGGATACCCAAGCGGCCATTTCTGCAAGGCTTCGAGAAGTCAGTCCCTCAAAACACGGGTTAGTGAAACAGAAAAACTTGCAAGTGGTGAACAAAAAACAGGTGTGGCGCTATCGTCTAGTTCCGGCACAGACCGTCTGGCAAGTCGCAGAGAAAATCGGGGTGGAAGTATGATTAAGTCTCGTTTGTTATCGATGTTTTTTATTGTGTCCATTGTTGCTATTGCAACGGGATTCTTGCTTAGCAACGCTCAACTGTCCGATGGGTGGAAAGCAATAGGCTCTTATGTTTGCGCATGTGTTTCTGCATATACGCTGTATTGCATTTCGGGTGAATCTCAGCGTAACGATCGGGAAGATGACGAATGAGCCTATCTCTTGTTCGAAGCAAAACGGGAGGATTGGCCCCTCTCTCACCAGAAGATGATGAAATATTAAAACGCTACCGCGTTGGTGATGTGATTGAGTTTCCCAAGCTACCTAATAAGGTTCGAAATCCGCAATTTCATCGTAAATACATGGCGCTACTCAAGCTAGGTTTTGACTATTGGGAGCCAATAGGTGGCACGTTATGCCCAAGCGAAAACAAGCTGCTGGATAACTATACCGGCTTCTTATCTGAGCTACTGGGTTATGAAGACGTGCTTGAGGAATGCCAAAAAGCATTCACGACTAAGTTGAGAGAAAAAAGATCTAGCTATGCGACGGAGAAAAGTTTTCTTGCTTATCGACGTTGGGTCGTTGTGGAGGCTGGCTTCTACTCGGTGATCATGCTTCCGAATGGGGCTATTCGCAAAGAGCCGAAATCCATCAGCTTTGCCAACATGGATGATCACGAATTTAACGAGCTTTACCGTGCCTCATTCAATGTGATTTGGAATCAAATTGTAAGGCCAGGCGGTTATCTCGGCAGTGAAGCAGAGATGGAAAATGTGGTGGATCAGATGTTGGGGTATGTATGACACTTGTTCGTAGTAAAAAAATCATGCAGTCGGCGCGCGGTAAGCCATGCACATTGCGCTTAGTGGGTATTTGTAACTTCAATCCTGAAACTACAGTGGCTGCGCATATTGGTGTTCGCCGAGGTATGGGAATTAAAGCCGGTGACAACATGGTGGTTTACGCTTGCTCTGATTGCCATGCCGAGATTGATCGACGAGGTAGGGAGGCTTATGCCGCAGACAAGCTAAGAGCGGTGGAAGAGACTCAAGAGAGCATGATTGAACAGGGGCTTTTGGCATTTTCATGAATCCTTATGATATTGAGAAGATAGCCGGAAAGCATGTCACGATGGTTGGTGATAAGGCTAAGCGTAAAGTGCGCGAGATAGAAACCGCTGAGTGTCGAGCGTTTTATCAATGGGCGCAAAATACGGTGATCGACAAGATTATGATTGCTGACTATCTCACTCACATTCCCAATGAGGGGAAGAGAGGCCCAAAAGCGCGCAAAGACTTTATCGAGATGGGCGGCACTTCCGGTTATGCCGATTATGTATTTGATGTGGCCAGATGTGGTTACCACGGCTTACGCATCGAAATGAAAGCGCCAGAACCCTACCGTTCAACTATCTCTGACGCGCAAAAGGCAATGAGTGAAAAACTCATCAAGCAAGGGTATCTCACCGTATTTCCGAAGGGTGCTGAGCAAGCAAAACAAGTAATTATTGAGTATATGACAGGTGATCTATGAATTATGCCGTGGAATTGTTGAGCAAGTTACACTCCCCCAAGCCAATATTCATCGAAAGAAAATCAGGACGAACACGGTTAACGCCAGATGTGATACTCGGGGCGATATCAACAGAGCTGCATGGGTATCCTGTAGGACGGGTGATTATTGAAGCGCGTTATCTTAACGACCTTGCTGCAGAGAAAACCCTGTCTGCGCATATTCTCGATAAGGTAAAGCAAGAGCACGTTGCTCACGCTTCAATTGTTGCGCATATCGTTTATTGCCTAGTAATGCAAAAACCGCTTCATTCTCAGCGCGTTAAATTACGTTCCTTGCATAAGCAATATGGAGGAAGGGCAAGACGCTCTCAAAAGCTTATTTCAACATGGCGCGAGCGCATTAAATCTATGGAGCGTTCAGGTAATGCTAAGTTGCAGTACATGATAGATAGGCATCTTGATGACATCGAAAAAGAAAAGCAGCAGCTTTTATCCTATGCAGAGCTAAAAGCAAGTCAGTCCCTGAGTTGCCCAAAGTGCGGTGGGACTGGCATTAGCGCCAACAAGGGATGTGATGCGTGTGATGGGATTGGTTATTTTAAACCAACGCGAGAGCGCATTTACTCAGAGTTTAGACAGATGGGAGCGCGTATCACTGAGCAAGATTTTACGCGAACCTATCAGCCGGTGATCACCGATCTTGTTTCGTTTTATTGTCAGTGCGAGCTAAATGCAGCAGATGCGCTAGAAAACAGACTGATGGCAGAAAGGACGGTGCTTTAGGGGATATAAGCGGAGTATTTGGGCTTAATATGTGACCTGTTGCACTTATTTTGAATATTCTAGTTTCACAATTAATTCAACTGATGGAATATTCTGTCCGTAAGCTTATTTGATAATTATGTTATATATCAATAGCTTGTGCTTTTTTGGTTCAAGAAAACAATATTGTGATAAGAGGGCTGTAGATACTTCGAATGAAACAGTGCACTACGGTCAATAGAGTCTTTTAGGGAGGAGAGCTAAGGGGACGTTTTGACGCTCCAAAAGCAGAGTTGAAAGACCAAATGCAAGTGAATGGTTGAGGTGTTCGCTAGGCATGTCATTTTTGTTATGTGTTTGTTTTTATTAGTTAAGATGAACTGTGTGGCCTTGATGTTGTGTTGTTCAAATCTTAACAGGACGTTATATTCAATTAATCTTTGGAGTGGAAATGAAAAAATTACTTTTTGTACTGCTTTCAGTACTTTCTTTTAGTTCTGTTGCACAACTGTATACAGCTTCAGGATCGATACATTCGGTTCGTGTTCATCATATGTCTGAACCTACCAGAAATTTTCTGTTGCTGTATGTGATGCATGAATTTACAAATGCAGGAAACTGTAAAGTTAACTCAGATGGGTACGTCATACTCAATGTTACTGACGAGAGAATGTTACAAGTGGCTATTACTGCAAAGGCTTCATCACTTGGGGTAACGGTTGGTGTTGATGATGACTATCCAGATGATGATGGAAACTGTACACTGAAATGGATAGATGTATAAAATAAATACAACAAAATAGAGATTCATAACGCATGGCATTTTTGTCATGCGTTTCTTTTTGTGGTTACGCTGTTATGCGGAAACTTGATAGTAGCGTTGTCTGCCCCTGAACCGGGCGTTAAGTGCCAAAGATTGGGTTAACATCCATACTCTTATGTAAAATACGGACGACTCTAATCTGTTGGCTGCCCGTTTGCTGATAAAAAATCACATGGCTACCTTGAGGAAATTTACGGTAACTATCTCGAATTTCATCACATGATTTGCCGATGTCGGGATTTTCAGCCAAAAGCCAAAATGAATCGTCAAATTGCTTTAAGTAGATGTTTCTCTGCTCTTTGCCCCAACGGCGTTGAGTAAATAAAGCGATATCACGCAAATCGGTTTTGGCTGCAGTTGTAAGATTAAATGGTTTCATCGATTAGTTTCACTATCAAGTTCATTGATGAAACTATCAAGGTCATAATCAGCGTCACCACTTTGTTCACCTTCAACAAGTAGTTGACGGAGAGTCTGCAGTTTAGTCTCTTGGTTTTCGAGTAAACGCAAAGCTGAGCGAATAACTTCACTTGCAGAGCCATAACGCCCACTTTGAATTTGGTTTGTAATAAAACCATCAAAGTGTTCACCAAGGGTAATACTTGTGTTCTTAGCCATAAATTTATCCCCAAAAGTACCAATAAGTACCTAATTATGGTATTAAATGGCTTCAAAGGCAAGGCGCATACAAACGCTTCAAGAGGGACAACCAACGCGCGGTATTTTTACTATGCGTTGGTTTTTGTGGTTACGGTGTTATGCGGAAAGTTGGTAGTAGCGTTTCGGCCTACTTAATGGGCGTTATGCATTCTGGGTTCTTAACGAATATCATACCTCAAAGAATAGAAATCTTTCATCATATATAATATGTGTTTGATAATTAATAATTTTTATGTTTTATGGTGTTTTTAAATTAATTAAAGAGGGTCGTATTA
>NZ_WXWK01000134.1:0-7271 GCF_009904835.1 Vibrio sp. V33_P6A3T137
TTTTAAAGGAGGTATAAGATCAACTTAAACGCGACTGACGAGAATACTTATGACGATAACCTTGGCCACGATTAACCTGTTTAACTACTTAGAGCCGCCCAACGCATTTTATCAATTTGATAATATATACACTAATGAACAGTGGCAGAAAAAAAACGCTTGGTTTGCAACTAAAATTCAGCAGTTGAACGCAGATGTGATTGGTTTTCAAGAAGTGTTCAGTTTTGCAGCGCTACGCCAACAAATGAATGCTCTGGGTTACCCGCACGTGGTGTGTATCGATAGCCCAATGATTGAAGATGACTACATTTATCGCCATCCAGTGGTCGCGCTGGCTTCTCGTTACCCTTTAACCCAAGTAAGCCCATTACAAGCTTTTCTCCCTGAGCAAAACCAAACGTTCAGTTTTCATCGTATTCCTCTGCACGCGACGATTGAAGTCCCAAAACTTGGGGCTATCGATGTGTATGTCGTGCACTTTAAATCTCAGCGCGCTACGGAAGCCGCCCAAGCTCCGAACAATCTGGTGGAAGAATGGCAACAAGAAACTCTTGGCCGTTGGTTATCTACCGTGCAGCGTGGCTTTGAAGTCAATTTAACCCATCAATATATTATTCATACTCGCCAAAAAACTCAGCGCCCGTTTGTACTAATGGGGGATTTTAATAAGCCTTTGCATCATGAAGAGTTTCAAGGTTTGATGTCTCAAGCTTTGTATCGTAAACCAGAAACGCAAGATCCTCTGAGTAATTATGCATTTTACGACAGTTGGGATATCTATAGCGAAGCAACCGGTCAAATGCGCCAAGCGACTTATTATGCAGGAGCCACGGGATTGGTGCTCGACTACATTCTACTTTCCGCCGACTTTTCTCCCTTATCAACAGCCCCTAAAGGCAATATCAGCGGCTATACGGTTTTGGATCAGCATTTAATTAACCCAAGTTTTGCTGATGATAGTTTTAGTACCGATCATGCTTTGGTGGCGGTGACAATCACAGTTTAGCTGTTAGTCACCCTCTATTAGGCAAAACCTAGCCCTGAGCGCTTTCTCTCCGACAAAAACCTCATACAAGCTTTGCTCTGCGGCGGCTTTTAGTCTTTAATATCGTCAAAGAAAATTTAAAGATAGGAAAGCAATATGTCGTCGGATTTTTACGGTTCGAGTGCAAATTACGCACGTAAAGAAAGTGGTTACCGAGAAAAAGCGCTCAAACTTTACCCATGGGTATGTGGTAAATGTGCTCGGGAATTTGTTTACTCCAACTTGCGCGAGTTAACCGTGCACCATAAAGATCATGATCACACCAATAATCCGGAAGATGGCAGCAATTGGGAGCTGCTATGCTTATATTGTCACGATCATGAGCATTCAAAGTATCTCGAACATGAACGTTACGGCGTTGAGTCAACCGCTAAGCTTGATGAGCACCAAAGCGCGACTTACAACCCGTTTGCCGATTTAGCTAAAATGATGAAAAAATAACTAGACGACTGGTCTAGTTATTTTTATAGTGTCGTCATGAACATGAAAACCAATGATACTCGTCAACATATTTTAGATGTCGGCTACCAACTGGTGGTGAGTAAAGGCTTTACCAATGTTGGCCTATCTGAATTGTTAAAAACCGCTGACGTACCAAAAGGCTCGTTTTATCATTACTTTAAATCGAAAGAGCAATTTGGCGAGGCATTAATCAATGATTACTTTGCTGATTACTCACAGCGAATTCATGACCTATTTGCCGAACAACACGGCACCGCTTACCAGCGATTAATGCGCTATTGGCAATACTGGCATGAGCAAAGTGAAGGTCAGTGCCATGCGCAGCGCTGTTTAGTGGTCAAGTTAAGTGCTGAAGTCGCTGATCTTTCTGATGCAATGCGCATCGCACTATTGAATGGGGCGAATGCCATTATCCATGCGATTGCTCAATGTATTGAGCAAGGTGTCAATGAAGGCTCAATTTACGTTCAGCACAGCCAGCTAACCGCTGAGCTGTTGTATAATTTGTGGATTGGCGCGAGCCTACTGAGTAAACTTCGTCAAGATAATCAAGGGCTTGCTCAAGCACTTATCACCACCGAGCAAATATTACAAGGCAAACCTGTAAGTTAAACCAGTGGCTTGTCTATATAGAATACCGCTATTTCGATAGCGGTTTTTTACCCACGAAAATTAGACGACTGGTCTAATTTAATAACTGGAATTTGATGTATGACTCAAACGATCAACCGCCAAATCGTACTGGCTTCTCGGCCACATGGTGCCCCGACTGACAGTAACTTTCGTTTACAACACGTAGCCAAACCAACTCCTGCGCAAGGTGAAGTATTACTGCGCACCATTTACCTTTCTCTCGACCCTTATATGCGTGGACGCATGAGCGATGCTAAATCCTATGCTGAACCTGTTGCGATTGATGATGTGATGGTCGGTGGCACTGTATGCCAAGTTGAAACCTCGCATCACCCAGACTTTACTGTTGGTGAGTGGGTGCTTGCTTATACTGGTTGGCAAGATTACGCCATCTCTAATGGTGAAGGCATATTGAAACTGGGGCGAGATCCGATAACCCCTTCCTATGCATTAGGCGTGATGGGGATGCCCGGTTTTACCGCTTACATGGGACTACTGGATATTGGTCAGCCTAAAGCAGGGGAAACCTTGGTTGTCGCCGCAGCAACTGGCCCTGTAGGCGCAACCGTCGGCCAGATTGGCAAAATCAAAGGTTGTCACGTAGTCGGTATTGCAGGCGGAGAAGAAAAATGCCGTTATGCCAAACAAGTACTGGGATTTGATGAGTGTCTTGATCACAAAGCGGATGATTTTGCTCAGCAACTCGCCCAAGCCTGCCCACAAGGCATCGATGTTTACTATGAGAATGTTGGCGGCAAAGTCTTTGATGCGGTATTACCGCTGCTGAATACTTCAGCTCGCGTTCCTGTTTGTGGTTTAGTTTCCCAATATAACGCGACCGCGCTACCTACTGGCCCCGACCGCTTACCACTACTGATGGGCACTCTACTCACTAAGCGCATTCGTATGCAAGGCTTTATCATCTTTGATGATTACGGCGATCGTTATAGCGAATTTGCCCGCGAGATGAGTCAATGGCTTAGCCAAGGAAAAATCCACTACCGCGAGCAAATCATCTCCGGTTTAGACAATGCACCACAAACCTTTATCGGTTTACTGGAAGGTAAAAACTTTGGCAAAGTGGTGATTGAAGTCAATCAACCACTTTCAATCTAAAAGGAAAAAATCATGATCATCCTGCATCATCTTAATCAATCACGCTCAAAGCGGATTATCTGGTTACTGGAAGAATTGGCACTCGACTATCAAATTGTCGCTTATCAACGGGATAAAGCGACGTTTCTCGCACCACCCGAACTAAAAACCGTACACCCTCTCGGTAAATCACCTGTCCTTGAAGATGATGGACTGATCGTTACCGAATCGGGGGCGATCACCGATTATTTAATTGACAAATACGGCCGACAATTTGCTCCGCAACGTGGCAGTGTTGATTACGTTCACTATCAACAATGGCTACATTTTGCTGAAAGCTCTGCAATTTTACCGTTATTATTACAGATGTTTGTCGCAAAAGATGGTTGTCAAACCAACTTTTTAAAAGGCTATGCTGATCACGAAGCAGCGCAAGTAATGCGCTATTTTGACCAATCTTTAGTCGATAAAACCTATTTGGTCGCCGAGCAACTCACAGGGGCTGATATCATGATGTCATTTATTGCTGAGATTTTGGTCAAAGATGGTGTCATCGAACACTATCCAAATATTGCGCGTTATTTGCGTCAGTTGGCCACACACCCCGCTTATCAAAAAGCCAATCAAGTCGAAGCGCAATACGCTTAGTCTTAGGGTAATCATCAACATCGCACGGCATAAATTAATGCGGTGCGATTTATCGATACTCGCTGATTTCTCGCCTATCCGCTCGACAATCGACTAAGCTAAGGATATCCGTAACAAGCTATTGAGAGCCGTCCTTAATGCATGAAAATTCGATATTAGAAAACCACATACCGCAACCTTATTCTAAGCCCCTCATGCCGCTCTCTGAACTGATGTTAGCCTTAACTGCCGCACTCGATATGACGGAAGGGCAACCGCCAGAGCATTGTATTCGTTGCTGCTGGATTGGCATGCACATTGGCCAAGCGATTGGCCTAGATGAGACACAACGCCACGATCTGTTTTTTACCTTATTACTCAAAGATGCGGGCTGTAGTAGTAACGCGGCGCGAATTTGTGAGTTATACATGACCGATGATCGTACATTTAAACGTAATTACAAAACCATCGGCACCAGCTTATCCAGCGCGATAAATTTTGTCATCAAACATGCAGGTGCTGGGCAAAGTTGGATAGAAAGGATCAGCACAACGCTGGATATATTGAAAAATGGCGGTGATTACGCACAAGAATTAATTCAAACTCGCTGCACGCGGGGCGCTGACATTGCTCGTGAGCTGCGCTTATCTGAACCGGTTGCGCTAGGTATCCACAGTTTAGATGAACATTGGGACGGCAAGGGTAGACCCGAACAATTGCAGCAAGAACAAATTCCACTTTACTCTCGTATCGCCCTACTCTCTCAAGTGGTGGACGTATTTCAATACCAACACAATCTCTCAACCGCTTTACAAGAAGTGCAATCACGCAGTGGTCAATGGTTTGACCCAGCGTTAGTGGATACTCTGGTCTCTATTGCTAAAACTGAATCGTTTGTTGATGGGCTCAAAGCGCAAGATATACGCCAACGTATAATGGCAATGGCTCCGGCTCAAGCGAATATTTATCTCGATGATGATTATTTCGATGATATTGTTAGTGCCTTTGGCAAAATTGTCGACGCGAAAAGTCCCTATACCGCCGATCACAGCCAACGCGTAGCGATATATGCTGATTTAATCGCCGAACAGCTAGGTATTGACCCGCTCGAACGTCGTTGGCTAAAACGCGCGGCTTTGCTGCATGACTTGGGTAAACTTGGGGTCAGTAATACCATTTTGGATAAACCCGATAAGCTCAACGATCAAGAATGGGAAGCCGTTAAAGCTCACGCCTCACTTACTGAACAAATCTTAATCAACATCTCAGCTTTCCGCTCTTTGGCAACCATTTCAGCCGCTCATCACGAGAAACTCGATGGGACCGGTTATCCGCGACAATTAGCAGGCGAAGAGATTTCACTAATGACTCGGATCATCACTACCGCTGACATCTTCGATGCGATTACCGCTGAAAGGCCATATCGCGGCGCGATTCCTATCCCTCAGGCACTAGCAATAATGCAAGACAACCTACACACCGCGATTGATGTGGATTGCTTTAATGCATTAACCATCGCGATTAAAAAACTGCCTGAGTGGCAATCAATCGATCTTTAATAAGACTATAAAGATGAACCGCCACGATTATCTAACCATCGTGGCGATCGGTATAACAAACCTAAGCGGCGCTGAGTAGTTTTTCTTGATGGGCAAGATACTCGTTATAAGTGCCTTGAAAGACTTGCAGGCGCTGATCTTTAATTTCAATAATCGACGTCGCCAAAGAAGATACGAACTCTCGGTCATGACTAACAAAAATCAAGGTACCTTTATAACCTTTTAGCGCCGTGTTTAGCGCTTCAATCGCTTCCATATCCATGTGGTTGGTTGGTTCATCCATGACTAAAACGTTGACGTCTAACATCATCAATTTACCAAACATTAAGCGGTTTTTTTCTCCACCGGAGCAGCTTTTGGCTTTTTTGTTGGCATCATCGGCACTAAACAGCAGACGCCCCAAAATACCACGTACAATCAGATCATCATGCTTTGCGGTGCGCCATTGTGAAATCCACTCAAAGACGGTTAAATCGTTATCAAAATCGGCGGTGTTATCTTGAGGACAATAACCGATGGAGGCATTTTCTGACCATTTGACTACGCCTTGCGTTTGAGCCAATTCACCGACTAAACAGCGCAATAAGGTACTTTTACCGACACCATTTTCACCAATTACCGCCAATCGAGTTCCCGCTTCTAGCAACAAGTTACCTTTTTCAAATAATGGCCCTTCATCGAAGGCATGGGCTAGCTCTTGTAACTCAAGGGCTTGACGATGTAGTTTTTTCCCTTCACCAAAGGTAATATGTGGACTTACTCGGCTACTTGATTTCACTTCATCAAGTTTAATTTTATCCATTTTCTTGGCACGTGAACTGGCTTGCTTAGCTTTTGAAGCGTTGGCACCAAAACGGTTGACGAAATCTTGTAACTCATTCAGCTCAGCGTTTTTTTTGGCATTCCCCGCTAGCAGTTGCTCACGAATCAAGCTTGATGCTTCTAAGAAATAATCATAATTACCCGGATAAATCCGTAGCTCACCATAATCAATATCAGCCATATGGGTACAGACGGCATTTAAGAAGTGGCGATCGTGAGAGATGATGATCATGGTACATTTGCGCTGCTTCAACTCTTCTGCTAACCAGTTAATGGTATGAATGTCCAAGTTGTTGGTCGGCTCATCAAGCAATAAAATATCGGGGTTAGCAAACAGAGCTTGCGCTAATAAGACACGCAGTTTCCAACCAGGAGCGACTTGCTGCATCAAACCAAAATGCAGCGATTCTTCAATGCCTGCTTGCAGTAGAATATCTCCCGCGCGACTTTCCGCAGTATAACCATCCATCTCGGCAAATTCGCTTTCTAGCTCAGCGACTGCCATGCCATCGGCTTCACTCATTTCAGGTAATGAGTAAATTCGTTCACGTTCTTGTTTAATTTCCCACAGCTTACGATCGCCCATGATCACGGTATCAATCACGCTAAATTGCTCAAAGGCAAATTGATCTTGACTCAACACGCCGAGCTTCAAACCAGGCGTCATCGAAACGTTACCAGAGCTTGGTGTCAGCGCACCACTGAGGATCTTCATGAATGTCGACTTACCACATCCATTCGCACCGATTAACCCATAACGGTTACCGTTGCCGAATTTAGCAGAAATGTTTTCAAATAAGGGTTCTGCACCAAATTGCATGGTGATGTTGGCAGTAGAGATCAAAGAAGTCTTCCTAGGTATGAATATGAACGAGCCGTTGGGTGACAACCGATAACGGTCACACACCAATTAATAGGTATTGATACCGTAATGATGCCCCGACATCGGACTGGCCATCGGTGAACATCATCAGGGTATAGATAGGCGGCGAATTATACAGGTTTATCACACAAATGATAGATATGAG
>NZ_WXWK01000079.1:0-6969 GCF_009904835.1 Vibrio sp. V33_P6A3T137
GATAAACAGTTACTGGCGATGTTGCAAAAAGACAGCACGTTATCACTCAATGAGCTGGCCGATGCGGTCAATTTAACCAGCACGCCATGTTGGAAACGATTAAAAAAGCTCGAAGAGTCGGGGGTGATCAGCCAACGGGTGGCGCTGCTT
The DNA here is from genome assembly GCF_009904835.1 of Vibrio sp. V33_P6A3T137. Classification (NCBI taxonomy): domain Bacteria; kingdom Pseudomonadati; phylum Pseudomonadota; class Gammaproteobacteria; order Vibrionales; family Vibrionaceae; genus Vibrio; species Vibrio sp. V33_P6A3T137. The sequence goes on from NZ_WXWK01000079.1 coordinate 151, forward strand.
AATCCTGAACGTTTAGGGCTGTCTTTTATCGCTTTTGTGATGGTCAAAACCAGTGATCACTCCCATGAGTGGTATCAACGGTTCGTGAATACCGTGGAGGATTTTCCGGAAGTGATGGAATTTTATCGCATGGCTGGTGAGTATGATTACATGATGAAAGTACTGGTCAAAGACATGAAAAATTTTGACCAGTTCTATAAAAAACTGGTCAATAGTGTCGATGGTTTAAATAATGTCACTTCCACCTTTGCGATGGAGTCTTTGAAATACACCACCGCCTTACCGCTTTAAAGGGAGCGTTTTATTTAAAACGCATTACCCCTTCTTGTACCGCTGTTGCCACTAAAGCCCCTTGCTGGTTGTAAATCTCGCCGCGCACTAAACCACGGGTATTGCTCGCGGTGGGGCTTTCAATTGCATAGAGCAACCATTCATCCATTTTAAACGGGCGATGGAACCAGATCGAATGATCGATCGTCGCTACTTGGAAATTCGGCGTCATCAGTGAGACCTGATGAGGATGCAGCGCGGTAACCAAAAATCCCCAGTCTGACGCATAACCGAGTAAGTATTGATGAATTAACTGATCATCAGGCACTTCACCATTCGCGCGAATCCATAAATATTGTTTAGGCTCTTCTTTTTGCGGTTTTAACGGATTAATCACCGTCACAGGGCGGATCTCAATCGGTTTCTCTCCACAAAACGCGTTACGAATTTTTTCTGGCAATAAATGGGCAATTTGCGCCGCTAGCTCAGATTCTGAAGCAAAGTTTTCTGGCCCTGGGATATTAGGCATCGCATTTTGATGCTCAAACCCCGGTGCTTCACCATGATAAGAGGCGGTGAGATAGAAAATAGGTCGGCCATTTTGAATTGCTTTTACTCGGCGGGTGCTAAAGCTACGACCGTCACGTAGGTTTTCTACATCATAAATAATTGGTTTTTCAGGATCGCCCGGATACAAAAAGTAGCTATGAAAGGAATGGACGGTGCGATCGGAATCTACCGTGTAACGGGCCGCCGAGAGCGCTTGCCCAATCACTTGACCGCCATAGACTTGGGGTAAACCAAGGTTCTCGCTTTCACCTCGGTACAAACCTTCTTCAAGCTTTTCAAGCTGTAGTAGGCGTAATAATTCGCTTAGTGGTTTACTCATGACCCTCACCTAATGATGGTTGTTTGTATACCCTTCCTACCTGCAACTCCAAGTGGTTTGGGCATAGACTAAAATTAGTTCACTTAAGTATTAGTCGCTATTTTGTGAAAGAGGTCAAATATTTGTCAAGAGGGAATGTGATTTATAAAACATGTTGAAACGATCCCTCGCCCCTTTGCTGATGAGAGAAACGTCTAAGGTCGCCATTGATACTGGCGTAATAAAATTTTTCCAGATGAATTGATCACAATCTGTTCGGCAAGCAGTAAAGCGTGTTGACGCGCTTTATCGACCCCGCTCAACGATGACTCACCTCGGCTATTAATCACTCTAAACCAAGGCAGTTTGCTGCCTTGCGGCAATCGGCTTAACACTTTTCCTACCTGACGAGCATAGCCGGGATAGCCCGCTAAATGCGCAACTTGTCCATAGGTCGCTACTCGACCAAAAGGAATTTGGTGCACCACGGCAAAGATTTGTTGAGAAAATTGGTCCATACTCATAAAGCCCTAGTTCAATGGTTACCACGGATAGGTATAAGGAGAGGGTATGATAGTGTCGGTTATGCAATTTATGATCACCATAATCTTAGCGATTGTCTGCGGTCAAGCCCTAGGTTTGAGTGAAGACAATTGGTCATTGATCGCTTTATTAGTGCCAGCACTGTGGGTGTTGCCTCGCAGTGGTAATGCGGGCTTGGTGTTGTTGGGCGGTTTACTGGTCTATGGTTTCACGCTGTCTTACCAGCCAGCCGCGTTATCTGTGAGTATGTGGGTTATCTTCCCATTACTGATGGTCGCTTTTTCTGCGCCACGCCATAAAGGAGTCATGGTGATTTGTGGTTTAATTTTGCTGACGCTGCAAGTCGGAATTATGACTACCCAATCAGCAGGTAAGCTTGATGGCACGCCGACAATGACGGTATTACAAATACTCTCGGTGAGCGCGATATGGTGGGCAGTTAATAGTTGGAAATACACGCCTTCATCGGCTCGCCACTGGTGGGCATTATTATTGTTGCTGCCTTTGTGGATTGCTGAGTTCACCTTCGCAGTTGTGATCTCATTGTGCGTGACTGGATTAATGGCCATCATCAATAAACTGGTGAAGCAAAGAGCAGAGCATTGGTCAACGTTATTGTGCTGGACGCTACCGTCGGTGGCGTTTATGGGCATCGTGCTGGCTCCTGCTATCGAAGTGCCCAAACCGGTCTTCGTAGTTTGGTTATGTCTACTCGCGACGGCGTGGATGACGGACTACCTACTGAAAAGCAGTGAAGAGCAGATAGAGTAGTACAAAACTCCGCCATCACTGCCTGAGAATAAAAAGATTGCTCAATTGCTGCCCAGTTAACTCGCCTTTATTGATTTTATGAGAGCGGAGGGTTGCAATAGAGGAGGGGATGCCGGATAATCGTCGCACTCTTTAGCCAAGGCGCTAAAGTGCTCTATGGAGGCCCTGGTCCTCCCGCAACACTAGTTCGTGAACTTGGTCAGGTCCGGAAGGAAGCAGCCACAGCGAATGACGTGTGTGCCGGGATGTGGCTGGGGCTTCCACCCATTGATGTTTGCAACATATGTTCGCATAAATTGCAGAATAGTTTGCAAATTTGCATTATAAGCTTTCATAGACTATTTTTTGTTGTATGTTTACAACAAAAGTGACTTGGCTATGTTTGATCAAACTAAGAAATCATCTCACGTACACAACATCTGTAAGTTCATGAGCTTGAAGAATGATGCTGTTATTCGTACTCTCTCTATTCTGGAGTTCGATTTCTGTTTTCACCTCGAATACAACCCAAACATCAAAAGTTTTATCTCTCAACCTTTTGGCTTTCATTACCAATTCAATAATCGTAAATGTCGATATACCCCAGATTTTTTAGTGACGGATCACAAGGGGCAATCAACATTCTTCGAGGTCAAACACTCTAGCCAGATTCTTAAACCTGATTTTAGGGAGCGCTTTGAAGAAAAGCAGAGAGTAGCGTTGAGTGAGTTTAACAGACGGCTAGTTTTAGTTACTGAGAAGCAAATCAGGATGGGGCCAACGCTAGATAACTTTAAGTTGTTACACCGCTACTCAGGATTACGCACAGTGACCGAATTTCAAAAGCGAGTTTTGGCATTTATTCAACGCAAGCAAATGGTGAAGTTGCAAGAGGTGTCTTTGTATTTTGGTCTATCAGAGCAAGACACACTTATCTCTACTCTACCTTGGATCTCTTCGGGGCACGTTAAAACAGACCTCAACACGATTGGCTTTGGTCTAGAAACTTGCGTTTGGTGCTAACTATGCCACCTGACTCTAATAATATATTTGGGTTCTTTGATGAGTTTGAAGCGTCAGAAGAAGAATCGCAATTGCTCCCAAAAGAGCTAATTCTAGAACCCATTGAAATATCATCGACCATAGATAGCTTGCCAGCAAAAATTCAGGAAGAGGTTCTTCGCCGCATAAAAGTGATTACTTTTGTGGAGAAGCGCTTGAAAGGTGGGTGGACTGAGAAAAACTTGAACCCCATCTTAAGTCTCGTTGAGTCAGAATTACAGCTTACTCCCCCTAGTTGGCGGACTGTAGCAACTTGGAAAAAATCCTACTCTGAAGCAGGTAGAGAACCATGGGCACTTATTCCGAAGCATACGTTTAAGGGCAACCGCCAGAAAGAAATCGATTCGCAATCCTTGATTGACGAGGCAATTCAGAACGTATACCTGACACGTGAACGACTTAGTGTTGCAGAAGCATACCGATATTATAAGAGTCGAGTAATTCAAATAAATCGAGAGATTGTTGAAGGAAAAATCAAGCCGATTAGCCAGCGTGCATTTTACAATCGAATAAATGAGTTACCCCCTTATGAAGTGGCGATTGCGAGATTTGGTAAACGATATGCAGATCGGGAGTATCGGTCGGTTGGTCAGCAAGTGGCTGCGACCAAACCAATGGAATATGTCGAAATTGACCATACCCCAGTTCCAGTGATTTTGATTGACGATGAGCTAGATATTCCTTTGGGCCGCCCCTATTTGACGATGCTTTATGACCGTTTCAGTAAGTGCATTGTTGGTTTCAGTATCAACTTTAGAGAGCCAAGCTTTGACTCTGTTAGAAAGGCTCTGTTGAATTCACTTTTGGAGAAAAGCTGGCTTAAAGCAAAGTATCCATCGATTGAGAATGAGTGGCCTTGCCACGGTAAGATTGATTGTTTAGTTGTCGATAACGCTACCGAGTTTTGGAGTCAAAGCTTGGAAGATTCGTTAAGGCCTTTGGTGTCAGACATTCAATACAGTCAAACAGCGAAGCCTTGGCAAAAGTCAGGGATCGAAAAGTTGTTCGATCAAATGAATAAAGGGTTAGTTAACGCGCTGCCTGGAAAAACCTTCACCAATCCTACTCAACTACAAGATTACAATCCAAAGAAGGATGCGGTGGTCAGGGTATCGGTATTTCTTGAATTACTTCATAAATGGATTGTCGACTATTACCACATGACGCCTGATTCTAGAGAGCGCGAAATCCCATACCACAAGTGGCACCAATCGAAATGGACGCCGTCTTACTATGATGGTGCTGAGAAGGAGCAACTCAGAGTAGAGTTAGGATTGCTTAGACACAGGACGATTGGAGTGGCCGGGATCAGGCTGCATAACTTACGCTATCAGTCCGCCGAGCTTATTGAATACCGGAAATATTGCACACCTAATAATGGCAAAAAGCTCTTTGTTAAGACAAAAACAGATCCTTCTGATATCAGCTACATTCATGTTTACCTAGAATCAGAAAAGAAGTACATAAAAGTTCCAGCAGTAGACAACAGCGGGTATACAAACGGACTTTCACTTTTTGAACACCAGCGCATACAAAAAGTACGCAGACTGAACACCAAGGATCTTGCTGATGATGAGGCTCTTGCGGATACATTTCTATATATGAAAAAACGTATCCAGGAAGAAACCGATAGATTCCGTCGTGTTAAAAGTAGCAAGCCCAATCTTCCTAAAACAGGTAACACTTCGAAATTAGCAAAGTTTAATGATGTCGGATCTGAGGGACCAAGCTCGATCAACGTGACTCCTGTTAGGCTCAAATCTGAGGTTGTTTCCGATGCCTCAGAGCACTTAGATGACGATGATTTTGAAGATATTGAAGGGTATTAATTTGAATTTAACACCAAAGCAGCTTGAGCAGCTAAAGTCCTTTGAAACCAGCTTTATCGAGTATCCCGCGATAACTGAAATCTACTCCATTTTCGATCAACTTCGTTTCAATCACTCTTTAGGTGGTGAACCAGAGTCTTTCTTGTTAACTGGTGAGGCCGGAAGTGGAAAGACGGCTCTGATCAACCACTATTTATCACGCTTTCAATCAGGTTCAACTTGGGAAAAGCAGCCAGTATTAAGCACTAGAGTACCAAGCCGTATCAATGAACAGAATACGCTGACCCAATTTTTGGTTGATTTAGATTGTAAATCAGGAGGAAGAGGGGTTCGGCGACGTAATGAAATTGCGCTTGGCGAAGCGGTTGTAAAGCAACTTAAACGTAAATCTGTTGAGCTGATTATTGTTAATGAAATTCAAGAGCTTGTTGAGTTTTCAACCGCAGAACAGAGACAAGTTATTGCCAACACATTCAAATATATAAGTGAAGAAGCAAGAGTCTCGTTTGTGCTAGTGGGTATGCCTTATGCTGATGTGATAGCGACAGAACCACAATGGAACTCGCGGCTAAGCTGGAGGAGAAAGATACATTATTTCAAGTTGTTGAAAGCGAATAGTCATTCGAGTAGAACGGCATCTTATGGGGTTGACTTAGAACAAAAAAAGCATTTCGCCAGATTTGTCGCCGGTTTGAGTTCAAGGATGGGCTTTGATGAGCCACCAGTACTTACAAAGAATGAACTGCTATATCCTTTGTTTGCAATGTGCCGAGGAGAATGTCGAGCGTTAAAACACTTCTTGAAAGACGCGTTGCTTATGAGCTTCAACGACAATGCGGATACGATCGACCGAGCAATATTGTCACGCACTTTTGTATTTAAGTTCCCCTACCTAGATAACCCGTTTGATCGTCCTTTAGAGCAGCTTAGTCTTCATCAAATTGACTCTGGTTCTGTTTACAACTTAAATGCGATCACCACTGAAGATAAAATAGTGGCTCCTCGTTTTACTGACGCCATTCCGTTGAGCATGCTATTGAGTAAAAATGGGCTTAAAACTTAGAGGCTACTTTTCACGGTTTAGGCTATCCAACAGCACCGCTTTCTCTTCATCACTCATTTTATCAATCACGCAAGCCAGTTCCGCGCTTAATTCGTTTCTACAGAAAAAGTAGTTTAGTGGTACGTCTAACTCTTCAGCCATTCGTTCGAGCGTGCCAAGATCGGGTACATGTCTACCTTTTTCATAATGGTTCATCCGTCCACTTGCAGAGCTTTGTTCCATACCAATTTTCACACCCAAGTCTTTTTGGGTGATTTTGGCTTTTTTACGCGCTGCTTTGAGCCTCGCTGGGATTGGGTTTTCCACTTAGACATTCTTTTTTTGTACCTATAGATAACTTAGATTGTCTAAGTTTTACTTATTTTTGTATACTTAGCAATCCTAAGTTTTTGTTGATTGTGCTAGTAATATGAAGAAAGTAATCAGAATTAATC
>NZ_WXWK01000140.1:0-6956 GCF_009904835.1 Vibrio sp. V33_P6A3T137
ATTAATTAGCGACCAAGTAGCTTTAACTATTCTGGACGTCAATTCTTCAGAAGTTGCTACTTGGTGTAGGGCGGATTCCAAATCTACGCCGCTGTCCAAAACTTGGCAGAAATGTTCCCATACCTCTAACTCAGGATCTGACAGACCTGAAACGTCAGTTTGCGCAATGAGATGCTTTGCAAGTGCCCACATTCCGGACATGCCATGTGCAGCCGACGCACCACTGCCCATAATAATGACTGGAGCCTTTCCATAATATTCCTGCGCTTGTTTTTGATAGTTCAAATCAGGCATGTCATTTTCCTTATTATTCCCCCTACATCCTTTGGGCAACTATATGTCGCTTCGACAGCGCTTACTTGCCTAACAGTGTTTTTTCAGACGACAATGTTCGCATTTTTCCAAGGTGAAAATACGGACACATCTAATGTAACTAACTGATTCATCGCTTAAACACTAGAAGTACTTAGATAAATGTGGGTCATGTCGTTATAATAAGATTAATCATGCCACTTTCAGGCTGATAGTCAACTTAACACATAATTTTCGTGTGTTATGAAATGAAGAAATGTCCAGCTTTGGGTAATGCTTATAAATTGAAATGGGGCAGAAAACATATTGTCTTCTTAACTCGCCGACCAGAACCGACCTCGAATTTCTAAAGTCATACGTGATCAAACTTCATTGTAATCCGACTTACCTCAAGCTCATTGGATAACATTTAATAGGGCAAATTAGTACTAACAAGACAGAAAAAAGCTATATGACTAAAACGTTTTGGGGCAAAAATGAGTTTACTCCTGCATAGCTCTGAATTTAAGCGAGCTTGATTCATCGTCCAGATCAAGAAGCTAGGCTTAACTTTCTGGCTTTATTCATAACTCGTGAAATAAAGCCTTCGGTGCCCACTACAACCCTAATTCACTTTGATTAATGGCCGCACTAACGCTTTTGCTGAATATCGTAGATGATTTGCTTATCGGCGTTCTTTAATGGTACACCTACCTGATTAAACGCCTTTTGGATAGTGGTTGAAACATGCTGACGGCCTTCTCCTAGTAAAAAGTTTGCTCTATGCTGATTGGTTTCAAAGACGCAGACTATTGCTAAGCTTTGTGGAAAAGAAGTGTATTTGACCGTATGAGTCACCCAAAGGAAACCATCGTAGGCTTTTAACGTGCTTTCACAAACTTCAGTTAACACTTCTCTAATGAGATTCTCAACCCTCTTATCTGACTTGCGCATAAAACAAACTCCCGATTTAACCACGTTAAAAACCTGTCAGTCTACCTTGTCTTAAACAACATTGGGCAGTGAAATTGACTCAAGCTCACTTGGCACCTCTTTCGACAAGCGACAAAAGTCATGAGCAAGGTATCGTCGCGATACGATATTAACCGACAATGAATCAGAAAGGTGGTATTGAGAAAACGTTTAAAGCGTTACCAAGAGAGCCATTACTTCCAACCTTGAAGCCATTTTTCTTGGTTTTTGAGTTCAAGCCAGTCTATTGAATATTCATTTCTCGACAGCACGGATTCAAGTAAACATGAAATTACTGAACCCTCTTCATCATACTCAACGTCTGAAATTAAAAAATGCTTTTCCCGTTTGAGCGGCTTTACCGCAGTCCATTTACTATTTCGTAACTTAGCTGGGTTTATTTGATTCATACTAACTCCGTAATAAACTGAATTTATTGAAAATAATAATCAATAATACGAATGATAGCGGTTTAAGTTCAGTTCGCTGTTCCGTTTATACCGAGACAAGTAGGTGGCAAATGAGGACAGACCATGTGATTGCAATACAACAAACAAATTAAGTGTGGGACATTTTATACGTTTTAAAAGGATGAGATCTGAACTTTAACGCAAGCTAGATGGGTGATGCTTGCAGCATAAATCTTCATAGACAGAACTAGCTTTCAAATAGTTACGAAGACATTTGCAGAATAAGTTCGCATAAGATTGCATCAAAAGTCTGCATATTTGAGTAGGTATCGAAATCTTACGTTGTAAAATTACTACATCATAACCAATGCCCGTAGATAATCGTGTGCATTCGAAAAACCATGAGCAACCAACACAAACAATTACGAACTCATTTTTGGACAAAAGTGAGTTTCGAAAAATCAAGCATAAGTAAGTCATGAATAACTATTGATAATGGCAAAGCTGTTCCAATAGAAGTTCAGTATTGATAGCGTTGGCTGTTATTTTTTATGCAATACGGTCAGCAATAAAATATCGTTTGTCTGCGCAATAAGAGGCAAACGAAGAAGTAATGTGAAGACATAAATGCTTTATACTGTCTGCTTTGCTATCTAGCTGCGTAACGTTAAATCTACGCCCTATAGTAATTGCAGTCTCTCTACCATGAGCTATCGCGTTACGGTGATCTTTCACTTCGGCTAACTAGCTTAAAATGGGTAGTGCTCTTCTTCATACGCTTCCACCCAGGTCACTAGCTTTTCAAGTTCGTCACCTTCGGGTGTGCCTGGTTCAGCATCGAATATGGTTTCAATCCTCTTTAAAACCATCCTGTACTCGTTTTCTGACAGTATTTCCGATTCAGTAAGTCCTTTAACTTTCATGAGAGTTTCCCTATCGACACTCCCGCTTTTGTTAAAGCGTTCAGCCATTTTTAGCATTTTTTCCATTCGGGTGTCGTTAAGAGCATCGTCTCTTTGAACAAGAAAATCGCTTTCTGCTTTATCCGTATCTTCAGAATAAGATCCCCAATCTTTTTCATTTGTAGTCGCGAGTTCATCAGCGTGTGCTGTTTTGGGTGTAATACCCTCAAGCAGTTCTTTTTCTGAAAGTGGTTTACGGCTCATGGCTCGCTCCTCGATTTGTAATGGTTTAATGAAACTGGAGTGATTTATAGCATAGTGAGTTACTGGCTGTAAGGTATGAGTTGTTTTAAGACAAGCTTTGGGGCATTTCTGTGTTACACCCCCGTCAGCATACCTTTGGACAAAAATCATTTTCGCGCTTCAATCAAACCAAGCCAGTTGGCATTAGATTCTGTGGGGGAAAGGTGTTTTTTGAGTCGGAGAATTGTTGTGATATGAGCTTCAAAGAATAGTCAACCCCAGCATTTATATCTAAACATAATGTCATGAGGATAGAATCGAAAATATACTCCCACTAGATGAGAAATCTTGTCACTACGAATGGGACGCTAGAAACGGAAGTGAGGCTTATACTGCTGGGGAAGATTAAGTGCAACCAATTTCTCAGCAATAAATGACACAAACTATCTGTTCCGTTAAAATGGATTAAGTTTCTGTTTTAATTGAAAGGTTGGATGTTATATGACTTTTGGAGCTAGGTTTCATCGTGGAGATCTCCACATTCACAGTTATGGTTCTGCCGGTTCATATGATGTCACTGATAGTCAGATGACGCCAGAAAATATTATTGCAAAGGCAATAGAGAAAAACCTTTCAATCATAAGCATCACTGATCACAACAAGATTAGCAATTCTATTGATGCGGTAAATATAGCTAAAGACAAAGAAGACTTACTCGTTGTTCCAGGAATAGAAATATCCACAACTCAAGGGCATCTACTCGCCTACTTCGCCACAACCCAAGATCTAGAAAACTTCTACGGTAAACTGAACTTCGACCCCGATAAGAAATTTTCAACGCAAGGAATCTACGAGTGTTTAGAGTATGTCAAAAAATATAATGGTTTCGGTATGTTAGCCCATATTGAGGTTGATTCTGGGTTCGAACTAACCATTGGCAAGTTCAACGAGATCTTCGATTTGGCCTTTCAACATCCCTCAATATTAGCGTTAGAAATCAGAAATCATGAATCGGTAAATTTCTATACACAGGATGATGATAATCCAGATAGAAAACATGCCATGAAGAAAAGAAACCAAATTCTTGGCTTACCTGACTGTTATAAGTTAGCCAAAGTGATGTCTTCAGATGCCCATTCTATGAATGCATTTGGTAAAAATGCATCTGGTGCTGATCGCCTAACCCGTTTCAAGTTAGATGAATTAAGTTTCGATGGATTACGAATTGCCCTGATGAGTCATGATTCTCGGGTTAGGCTTGAGGATGATGTACCTATCGCCCTACCGAGATTCAAAGAAATCAAAGCATTTGGAGGGATACTTGATGGGATGTCTATCGAACTAAGTAATAATATGAACTGTATTATTGGTGGTCGCGGTACAGGTAAATCTACTCTTGTGACCGCTATTCAAGAAGCATCAAACAACCCTGTGGATACCACCGCAGTCCAAAGAAGTAATGCGTGGCCAACAAAAATTGAACTGACATACGAAAATGAAGCTGGTCAGGAGTTCAAATACGTTCTTGAACACGGCGACTTGACTTGCATAGATGGAGATTCTAATGAGATCAACTCTCAAGTTCCTTTGGAAGCTTACTCTCAAGGTTTTACTACATTTTCAAGTAATGGCGATGAGGACGATAAAGACAAAAAGCTTCTGAAATTCTTCGATGGTTTTACAAATGTTCAGCACCTAAAAGATGAAGATCGCTCAAAAATAGTACAAATATCTACAAATTTCGAGCAGTTACAGAGTTTAACTAATGAAGTCGCCGAAAAATCTAATGTAGACAAAGAACTACAAGAATTACAGAGCAAGAAATCCGCATACGAAAAACAGAATGTTGGTGAGTTAATGAGGCTTCATTCTAGTTTGGTAGAGGAAGAGGCACTACGAAAAGAGTTAGAGGAATCACTCGGTGCATTGAGCAAAAGATATAAGCAAGTCTTATCTGATAAAGATGAAATTACCGAACTACTCAACATAGATAGAACCAAAGTTCATGTTGGTAAAGATCATGTCGATAATGTATTGGGTATCGTCCAAGAGTTCTCTGATATCGTTGACAGACACCAAAAAGAGCTAAGTGAAGAGCTAGAACAAAAACTGATCGTACTCAGAAATGAGGTTAGAGCTTGGCGTGGCAAAGAAGGAACAGCGAAGCAACAGATTGAAGTCAAAAAGAAAGAATTAGACGATAAGAAAATTCCCTATGATGAAGGGAAATTTATCACTCTATCCAATGACATTACTAGACTTCAAAAAAGACAAAAAGATATTCAAAAATCAGCCAATAAGCTAAAAGAAATCAAAACAGAGAGAGCAAACCTTTTTAAAGAACGAGATAGAATTAGCAAAGAAATACAGAAACACAGACTGGGATTTTGTACACGAGTTAACCAAGATTTATCTGGTTCTGTTGATGGATTGTTTGTACAAGCAAAAGTTGGTGTGGGGTATCTATCCAAAGAGTTCTCAACATTCATCAAAACTGCTACTGGATGGTATAGATGGGCAAATAGTGACAAAATTGCCAATTCAATATCACCTCTTGAGTTTTACAAGAATATGAAATTCAAGAAATATGATTTCTTATCTACGCTAGGGTTGAGCGAAGTTGAGATTGAAGATGTTAAGACGAAAATTTGTGGCTTAACACTAGAGAAAGTTCTATCTATCCCATTTAGAGAAAGACCTAAATTGACTGTCACACGCCATAACAAATCTCAACGAGACGCAGATGTTAAAGATATCAGTGAGTTGAGTTTGGGACAGCAGCAATCAATTATGTTGTCTATCCTCATCCAATCAGACAGTAATCTTCCTCTAATCATCGACCAACCAGAGGATAACCTAGATTCAGAGTTCATCTTCAATAGCGTGGTCTCTAATCTTCGTAGGTGTAAAGAGAAAAGACAGATTATCGTTGTCACACACAACTCAAACATAGGAGTTCTTGGTGACGCTGAGTTAGTGATACCGCTTGTTGCGTCTAATGATAAATCTTCTATCGTTGGCATGGGGTCAATTGACAACAGAGAAACTCAAGATCAATGCTGTGAAATACTTGAGGGTGGTAGAAGAGCATTCTCAACAAGAAAAGAAATTTACAGAATTTGATGTGTATGTTCGGGCTAGGGATAACCCTAGCCCATTTTATTTTAGGGAGTTGGTTCGATAGTATTCGGAGTCTCCCGTACCTACCTTTAGAACGCTCACATGTAAGTTAGCTTCGAGCTTACAGGGAGGTATTTGCAGCGTGTCACTACACTGAAAGGTATTTGTAGAAGATTTAGGCCAAGTATGTAATCACGGAAGTCATCAGATCAGAAGTGGCAGATATGTTACCACGAAGGGTATTTGCGATGTTCCAAAGCTGCTTTTTAGTTCTTTTTGGTATTGTTCAACCATGAGGTGTCCGCAATTAATGTAAGTTTTTAGATTCAAGCCACTTTAGATGACTACTTAAACCATCTAGTCCAGGGTAAATAGAAAATCTATTGATACCATAGATAGATAATTGTTTTTTCAAATCGCTTCTGAGTGCATTTGGAATGATAAATATTTTCATCTGTTTTGATTTATAGGCAGCCATAAGGTTCGTATGAGCGGTAAAAAGACCATTCTGTGCGATTATTCTTGGTGTGAGGTTATCGGGAATGTATCTCCGAACATCATCGTGCGGCTTAAGGTCTAGAGGTGACTCATATTTTTCTATATCAACAGGGTCTTTTCGGTCAATCAGCACATAGATTGCTGAATCTGAATTTGTTTCTTCTTCAATTGCAAAATATAGTGCTATAAGCGGATTCTTCGACCAATCTAGCAGCCTTGTTGGTAAACCATGATGTTGTGCTAAAGCCAACCACTCCCAGTCATTTTTTGGGGTGTATTCTAGGTGAGGCAATGCCTGCTGCTTAAATGCTTTGAAAAGCCTTTTCTCAGCGTTAATCAACTCATTTTCATCACTATAACCTAACCGCATAATCGACGGCTCAAGCTTGAAGTCACAATCCTTAACTCCGCGATATACCGTATGCTCTGCATTCAGCTTTTGCACCTCAGAGTGGTAGTGCTCGAAGCTCTTCAAGGTAATGCGCTTCACCACATCAACATAGTGGGGAATGTTTAAATT
>NZ_WXWK01000110.1:0-6663 GCF_009904835.1 Vibrio sp. V33_P6A3T137
CCTAAGCGCATTACTCACTTGCAGGAAGAGGCGATACACCATGTCTTGCCCATTAAACGAGAAGAGCGGATATATCCGAGAGCAATAAAACCAAAGGCAAAGAAATACCCCAATAAAAAGAAAGCCAGTCAGCTTAACTGACTGGCATTACGCGATGCGGTCTTTTTTGATTGGTGATTGTTTTCTTCACTCAGGTTGAATAACCCGCGTTCTTAAAATAACTCTTCAGCCACTTTGTACAAATCTTGGCGCACCGGACGCTTCATGGTTTCAATCGCTTCAATGATATCATGATGAACCAGTTCTTCTTTTTGGATACCAACGCAACGACCACCATGTCCTTCTAGCAACATATGCACCGCATAGTTACCCATGCGTGAAGCTAAAATACGGTCAAATGCGGTTGGTCGACCACCACGTTGAATATGCCCCAGTACTGTTGCTCGAGTTTCACGGCCGGTTGATTTCTCAATCTCTTTTGCCAACTGGTTGGCGTCGGTCATCAGTTCCGTTAACGCAATGATCGCGTGTTTTTTGCCTTTTTTGATCCCGTCTTGGATATTAGAAATCAGTTGCTGCATATCCAGACCCGTTTCCGGCGTAATGATGTACTCACAGCCACCAGCAATCGCTGACATCAGGGTTAAATCACCACAGTGACGGCCCATGATTTCCACAATGGAAATACGCTGATGTGAAGAAGACGTATCACGCAAACGGTCGATCGCATCGATAACGGTATTAATCGCCGATAAATAACCGATGGTGTAATCAGTACCGGCAATATCGTTATCGATCGTGCCTGGTAAACCAATGCAAGGGAAGCCCATTTCGGTGAGCTTTTTCGCGCCCATGTAAGAACCATCACCACCGATCACAACTAAAGCATCAATATTGTGCTGCTTTAAATTCTCAATCGCTTTTAAACGCACTTCTTCATTACGAAACTCAGGGAAACGCGCTGAACCTAAAAAGGTACCGCCTTTGTTGATCACATCAGAGACGCTGTAGCGATCCAGTTGCTTAATGTTCCCTTCATAGAGTCCAAGATAACCATCATAGATACCATAGACACCTAAACCTTCACCTAATGCAGTACGAACAACGCCACGAATCGCTGCGTTCATGCCGGGCGCATCACCACCACTTGTCAAAACACCGATATTTTTAATCATGCTCACCCTCGATTTTTTGAGAATTCAAAACTCATTTTTAGTTGTGCTCATTCAGACAAAACAAGCAACAAAATTGTGCGTTATGTTACCTCGCCCTATAAGGAATACTACTGTTATTTGAGCGTTTTTTTGTAACTTTATTACTTATGTAAGAGTATTACAGCTTTATCCTATCGCTTCGTTGATTCATATCAGGATACTGTTTTTTAATTAAACTGACTGAAATATAGTCAAGTTGAGCGCACTTTGCCTTACCACGTCGATAATTTTTGTTTACGTTCCACATTAAACACTACGGAGTAAGGATCTTGGTGAATAATCACATCCGCACCGGGAAATAGGTGGCGTAGTTTTTCTTCAACTTGATCAGAAATGCGATGGGCTTCAATCAGCGGAATATGATCATCTAATTCGAGATGCAATTGAATAAATCTTACGGGCCCCGCCATGCGCGTTCGCAATTGATGAACCCCTAACACACCATTGACCGACAAACAGGCGACCCGAATCTGTGCCAGCTCGTCATCAGGGAGTTTTCTATCCAGCAGCGTTTGCACCGCCTGATAAGCCATGCCAATCGCACTGTATAAAATGTATAAGCCTATCCCAATAGCAAAAATCGCATCGGCTTGTTTAAAACCCAACCAACTCAAACCCAGAGCCAGAATAATCGCCGCATTCATGTATAAATCGGTTTGGTAATGCAAAGAATCGGCGGCAATTGCTTGGCTGTTGGTTTTTTTGACCACATAACGCTGAAACGAGACTAAAGCAAAGGTCACCAATAAGGCAAACACGCTGACATAAATCCCGTATTCTGGCGATTGAAGTTCGTGAGGACGGAAAAAACGCTCAACCCCATTGAGGAGTAAGAAACAGGCTGAACCGGAAATAAACATCGCTTGCGCTAAGGCTGCTAAAGATTCGGCCTTACCATGACCAAAGGTATGTTCTCGATCGGCAGGTTGCAGGGCATAACGTATGACAATTAAATTGACCACAGAGGCGGCAATGTCGAGTAAAGAATCCACTACTGAGGCAAGTAGGCTGACCGATCCGGTCACCCACCATGCGGCTATTTTAACGATTAATAGACCACTGGCGACAATGGTGGCGGTCCAGGCAGCCAGTGTAACTAAGCGAGCGTACTCTTGTTTCATTACTTTTAACCATAACGTAATAGACCCATGCACAGGATATAGCGTGGTGCTGAGCGATAAAATGGCCTACCCTTGCTTCGTTATTTTGTAACACAAGGAGTGAAATTAACCACCCTACACCAGCATCTCAATTGCATCAAGTCAGTAAAGTAACACCCGCTGTTGACTTCAGTTATCCTCGGCCTTTGTCTTTACTTCCGTGTTTATGTCCACGTGGCTCACCACCCTCTCGATGATGCTTTTCCATACACTCTTGCTGTAAGGTTTGTAGCTGGGTCTTTTGCTCATCGGTTAAAATACTCATCATTTGATGACGTTTTTCGAGCATGTTTATTCGGCGTTCAACCTGTTTATCCACCATCTGTTTATCCACCATCTGTTTAGCCAGTTCGTTAGCCGCGGCGCGATCAAAATCAGCAGAGAGCATTAACGCTCGCTCTTGTTCACGAAAGGTACTCATTTCATCACGCGAGCCACGACCACGCTGATCTTGCATGGCTTGGCGATGCTCTTCGCGCAAGGCTTTTAACTGGCTCTGCTGTTCTGTGGTTAAGTTCAGTTGACTGACGATACCTTTTTCGCTGTGTAAACCACATCGTTGCTGTTGATGCTCCGTGTGCTTACCCTTTCCATAAGCCAGTACACTGGCACTACCGATAGCCAAAGGTAAGGCGACTGCAGCGAGAATCATTGTCTTGGTCATATTCATCATTATTTCCTCTCTCAATAGTTATCGTTGATAAGCTTTAGCCTTCCAAGCTTGTTACGATGGGAGAGCTGCACAAGCAGCGCTTAATCAAACAATACAAGTTGACGAGTAAAGTGGCGTGTAGAGAGCGTAAAGAATCGTAAATAGTCACTAATAGCCCATTATCCAAGCCAATTTCGCAGTAAACTATCCTCATTGACTAGGAAAGTAATATCGGTAACGAGGCACCAATGGCACATATTCTTCTGATTGACGATGACACCGAACTCACCAATCTACTTAAAGAAGTCCTCAGTTATGAGGGGTTTGACGTCTCTGAAGCCAATGACGGTCAATCGGGGTTGGCGGCGCTTAACGATGAGATTGATCTGATTCTATTGGATGTCATGATGCCTAAACTCAATGGCATGGAAACCTTGAAGAGACTGCGTGAAAACTGGACAACCCCAGTACTGATGCTAACCGCAAAAGGCGAAGAGATTGATCGCGTAATTGGTCTCGAATTAGGGGCCGATGATTACCTTCCCAAACCATTTAGTGATCGTGAATTACTCGCCAGAATTCGAGCCATTTTACGCCGCACACAGCATCAATCCGTACATAAACCGTCGGATGTGATTGAGTGTCAAGACATACAAGTTTACCCAGGCAAACAAGAAGCCTATTGCCAAGGGCAACTCCTCGACCTAACCACTACCGAGTTTGCTCTATTAGGCCATTTTGCCCAAAATCCAGGGGAAACCCTCACCAAAGAGATGCTCAGCCTCGATGTATTAGGTAAACGGCTGGCCGCTTTCGATCGAGCCATTGATATGCATGTCTCGAATTTACGCAAAAAATTACCCGAACGGGTCGATGGCAAGCCTCGAATTAAAACCTTACGTGGCCGTGGATACTTAATGGTGGCGGAAGAGTAATGCGCTTACCTAAATTCAATAGCCTGTATGGCCGTATCTTTGCCATTTTCTGGCTAACCATGCTACTGGTGGTGATTGCGGTGCTATCTTTACCACATCTCGATCCGCGTAAATCACGCGATCTTCCATCTGAAAGCTTGCAAAGAATGCTCGACTATCAGCAACTTTTGGAAAAACGTTTCATCCAACAAAATAACCTTTCGCGGATCATTACCGAACTAGAATCAGGCAGTCACCATAGTTCGCGGCCGCGTTTTTTTGTTACCGATCAAGAGGGCAATATCCTCACCACGAAACGGCATGAAAATTTTCAATTAAAGGCATTAAAGAACTTTACCACCAGTATTGAGTCGGTTGATAAACCGCAACAACGTTTGTATGGTCGTTATATGATTTCTGGCCCAGTCTCAATTCGATTGGCTGATCAGGATCTATTACTATTCATGGGCATGCGTTGGGATCAGCCGCCACCATTTCTACTGAGATTATTTGATAAACCGCTGCATCTACTGTTGTCGGTTATGTTAGTCAGCACTCCTTTGTTGCTATGGCTCGCTTGGGCATTGAGTCAACCCGCTCAGCGGCTCGCGCTCGCCGCTCAACGTGTTGCTCGGGGCGAGTTTATCGTCGACCCTGAACTGGAAAAAGGCACTACAGAATTTCGTCAAGCCGGACGTAGTTTTAATCGCATGGTACAGGCGGTTAACCAGATGATCTCCGGCCAACAGCGCTTATTATCAGACATCTCCCATGAATTACGCTCACCGCTGACTCGCCTAAGAATGGCCAATGCCTTAGCCAGCCGTAAGCAAGGAGAGAGTAAAGAATTAGAAAGAATCGATACCGAAGCCCAACGTTTAGAACGTATGATCGGTGAGCTACTTGAACTGTCTCGCATGCAGACCAATAGTCATTTAAGTCGCGAAATACAGCCATTGTCTAGCTTATGGGAAGCGTTGCTCGATGATGCACAGTTTGAGGCCGAGCAAATGCAAAAACAACTGCTCCTCGACCCGATTCCTGATCAATACATTTCTGGTAATCCACAATTATTGATGAGTGCGTTAGAAAATGTCGTCCGCAATGCAATTAACTATAGTCAGGATCGGATTCAAGTTAGCTTTCGTTGTGTGGCACAACAAATCATCATCACCGTTGAAGATGACGGACCTGGCGTTCCGGACAGCGAGCTGAATGAAATATTTCGACCAT
This sequence comes from Vibrio sp. V33_P6A3T137, assembly GCF_009904835.1. NCBI lineage: Bacteria > Pseudomonadati > Pseudomonadota > Gammaproteobacteria > Vibrionales > Vibrionaceae > Vibrio > Vibrio sp. V33_P6A3T137. Next base: position 5,174 of record NZ_WXWK01000110.1, read on the forward strand.
TTTACCGAGTATCAACCGCAAGAGACAGAGACAGCGGAGGAACGGGGCTCGGGTTAGCAATCACGGAAAGTGCCATTCGTCAGCATAGTGGTCAGGTTAGCGCGAGCCGAAGTGATCTTGGCGGCTTAAAAGTGCAAATCACCCTACCGATTCAACGGGATCAATGAGCGATGACGGTAAACCCATTCGATAAGATAAACATCTAAGCTTCTGTGCAGTATACTGATGCGCTCTATTGATAAGGAACCGTTCAACCATGTTTGACATCGCCCTCTATGAACCTGAAATCGCCCCTAATACGGGGAATATTATTCGCTTATCCGCTAATTGCGGCGCGAACTTACATTTAATAGAACCTTTAGGGTTTGATTTTGAGGAGAAAAAACTGCGCAGAGCCGGTTTAGATTATCATGACCTCACCCGAGTCACTCGCCATCAAAATTATCAAGCCTTTCTCGACTACTTAACGGCTCGTGGTGAATTTCGACTCTTTGCCTGCACTACAAAAACCACCGGACATCATGTTGATGCACAGTTTCAAGTTGGGGACGTATTACTGTTTGGCCCAGAAACGCGCGGCTTACCCGCCGACCTGATCCATAGCTTACCGATGAATCAACGCATTCGTATTCCAATGATGCCCAATGCTCGCAGTCTAAACTTATCCAATGCGGTAGCCATCATTGCCTTTGAAGCTTGGCGTCAATTGGGTTTTTCGGGAGCTCAATAAGCTACCCACCGAGTATTTAAGGAGAGGAGAGGCGATCGATATTAACGCGTTTTCCATGCGTAATCTGAGATGATCAATCCGCCTCAACCTTAAGTGATACTAAAGGTGAGGTATGCTCACGATTCCGACAGCCAGAAACTACAAACCGACACTTTTGCAAACAAGCGATACGAAGAGCAGAGTAGAGTAGAGCAGATAGCTTTAGACATAGACTGGATCGACAATAGACATTAACGCAGGAGAGAGCAATCACGACCAAGCCATGAAAAGATCAATGACAGCCATTAAAAAAATGACAGACAGCAAAAAGGCCGCCTAGGCGACCTTTAAATATTCTGATTAGTATCAGTAAATTATAGAGTTACAACTTGAGCAGCTTGTAAACCTTTTTGGCCGTTTTCAACGACGAATGATACTTTTTGACCTTCGATAAGAGTTTTGAAACCCTCAGAAGCGATTGCGTTGAAGTGTACAAACACATCCGCGCCGCCGTTGTCTTGAGATAGGAAACCAAAACCTTTAGTTTCGTTGAACCACTTTACTGTACCAGTTGCTTTGTTAGACATAATTTGTCCCTTATATAGAATTCATTGGATTACTGCGCAAATGCGCAAGGTGCTGAAGCATGAATTATTTAATGTAGCTAATCATGTAAGGGAAATATTAGGATAACAACTTTTACGATGGGATTCTAAGAATTTACTTTTACTTTTGATTTTCATTAATAACTCTTAACTATAGAGCCAGATAACTATAAGGG
>NZ_WXWK01000063.1:0-6618 GCF_009904835.1 Vibrio sp. V33_P6A3T137
CTATATTAAGTGAGTGACGTTTGTCGGAGGGGAACCATGGCATCGAGATTACACGCTCATATTGGCACGTTTCGCCAGCTAGAGATCTTATTAGCGGTTTATCATGGCGGAAGTATTACTGCCGCGGCAGACAGTTTATTTTTAACTCAACCTACGGTTTCTATGCAGTTAAAAAAACTTGCTGAGGCGATAGGCTTACCGCTTTATCAACAAGTTGGTAGAACACTTCGTTTTACCGATGCCGGATTAGCCACGGTAGAAACGGCGAAAAAAATTCTCCAAAACTGTGAAGAATTGGAGATGCGTTTATCTCGTTTTAAAGGCCTTGAGTCAGGGACATTGAAATTAGCCGTAGTGACAACGGCAAAGTATTTTATTCCTCATTTACTTGGCCCTTTTTGTCAGCGCTACCCGGGGATTGATATTCAGTTGACGATAGCCAACCGACAGCAAGTGATGGAGCGCTGTGAGCATGGTGCCGATGATTTTTATGTGTTTAGCCATTTACCCGAAGGGTTAGAGCTGGACGTGATTGAATTTATGGCCAATGATTTGGTGGCGATTGCCGCGGCGAGCCACCCTTTCACACAACAAGAGAGGGTGTCATTAGCCGAGTTTTGTCAGGAAGATTTTTTGATCCGCGAAGTGGGGTCGGGAACCCGCTATGCGACGGAAGCTTTCTTTAATAAGCAACCCTATCAGCCTAATATTAAAATGACCATTGCCAGTAATGAGGCGATCATTCATTCTGTATTAGCCCGCTTGGGTGTGTCTATCTTGTCTGCTCATACCTTGGCGTTTGGTAATATATACGGTGTTAAAGTGATTAACGTCGAGTCGTTACCGATCAAAACCAGATGGTCATTCTCGTGGACTCGCCAGCGCGCCTTATCGCCGATTGCCGAGGTTTTTCTCAATTACGTGCAAACAGAAGGGCGTGAAATCATTCAGCAAACGGTGCAATTGTCATAGCGAGTTGGTTGCTTATCTAAAGAGTAAAGTCTGTATTGGCAATCACGATGATTAATAAGGAATATAAATATGAAAAAGTGGTTATTACTGATCACGATTGCGATATTGGGCGTGGCATTTTTTGCACTCGATCTTAATCAGTTGCTGACCTTAGACGGCATTCAGCGTCATTTAGCGCAGTTTGAACAGTGGCGTACTGATGCGCCTTTGCTGGTCGGGATGCTATTTTTAGCGATCTATGTGCTAGTGACTGCCTTGTCGTTACCGGGAGCTGCGGTGATGACGCTCGCCGCTGGGGCGTTATTTGGTTTATGGTGGGGAACACTGATCGTTTCTTTTGCTAGCACCATCGGTGCCACCTGCGCTTTTTTAGTTGCGCGTTATTTATTAAAAGAAACCGTACAACGGCGTTTTGGTGAGCGCTTACAAGCGCTAAATCATGGCGTAGAAAAAGACGGAGCCTTTTATTTATTTACCCTACGACTGGTGCCTATTTTTCCCTTTTTTCTGATCAATATTTTAATGGGCTTAACCACGCTTCGCGCGGTAACCTTTTACTGGGTCAGTCAATTGGGCATGTTGGCCGGAACCCTTGTCTACGTTAACGCTGGCACCCAACTGGCGCAATTGGAGAGTCTTGGGGGGATTTTATCGCCAGCGATTTTATTCTCGTTCGCGTTGTTAGGGATATTCCCTTTGGTCGCGAAAAAAGTGGTCGAGAAAATCAATCAACGCCGGCGAGTCAGTGAATAGCGGTTATCGTTACCCTGAACGTGAATCGGATATTAATTTAACGACGGCTTTGGCGACTGCGTGCCGCTCTTTCTTTATGAGCGGAAGCCGCTTTAGCTTGTGATTTCAAAATCGAGTCTACGGTTAATTCCATCGGCTCTTTTGGCTGTAAGCCATGAGGGAAGGTACGTGCCCGTGGTGATATATTGAACTCTTCACTGGAAGCGCGAGGCATACGTTTAAAGCGATACAGATAAAAGTTTTCTAACTTTTCTCGTGCCCAATCGGTTTTATTTAAATATTTGACACTACTGGCTACCGAAGGGTTGGTATGAAAACAGTTAAAGCGCATCGCTGTATCTAAAATATCCCAGCCATAAAAATCCACCAGCTCTTGCAGTAAGGTTTCTAACTTAAGGCCGTGTAATGGGTTGTTTTTTTGTAGTTCGATTCTTTCTTGATCAGTCATGATAACAGGCTCCTAAGGGTAAACGGTAGATAGGGTAGGTATAGCAGGATTTGGCAGATATTGGTGATGTACTTGTTCATCCTTGCAGAGGGGGCGGATTCTAGCAGAGTTGCTCGTACTTCCCTATGATTATCTTTGATCCGTTAACACTATCCCCTTGCTACTTGAAGTTGCAACGATGTCAGTTCAGCTCGTTTTAATATTGATGCTGATCGAGAGTCGTTTATCTGCAACTCCAAGTCGTTTGGGTATCACATCATTTAGGAAGCGGATGAATGAGTGGTAAAATAGTGCAAACGTTCAACCAATAAATCGACAAATCCCTGCCGATCAACATCAAATAACACGGTCGCATTAGCGGGATGATTGGTGAGCTGATAACGATCAACCACGGTCATGCCTTGCGTGTATTCACCTTGAGTTTCAATACCGACCCAGCATCTTTGAGCTTTAAACAGTTCAGGGGCCAATAACCAAGCGATGGTGCATGGATCATGCAACGGTGCGCCTGCTAGCCCCCATTTGGGATCACGATGGTAAATCATAAAAAAGTCGAGCAGTTCGGCAACGACACCAGCAATCGGATTATCAATTTTCCGAATACGTTCGATGTCCTCATCCATGATTTGCGCCCGATGGGTGACATCGAGGCCGCACATGGTGATCGGAATACCAGATTGAAAAACCAGCTTAGCGGCTTCTGGATCGACATAAATATTAAATTCCGCGGCCGGAGACCAGTTTCCGGTTTCAGCGCCGCCGCCCATTAGGACAATTTCTTCAATTTTCGGTATTAACTCACGATGGGTGGCCAACAGCAGCGCAATATTAGTCAGTGGTCCAGTTGGTACTAGAGTAACGGGCTGGTCGCTTTGTCTAAGGATGTTAGCCATGAGCTCAACGGCGTGTTCCGCTTGGGGAGCAAAGCTGGGGTCAGGTAAGGTTGGGCCATCCAGACCACTTTCACCATGAACATTATCGGCAATGATCAGCTCTCGCATCAGGGGCTTTAATGCTCCACCGGCAACCGGAATATCACTTCTACCCAGTAAGGTAAGAATACGTAAAGCATTATTTAAGGTTTTCTCAGGGGTTTGGTTACCGGCACTCGTGGTCACCGCTTTGATTGCTAATGATGGAGAAGCGCACGCTAGAATTAACGCAATGGCATCATCATGGCCGGGATCGCAATCTAAAATAATCGGACGTGTCATAAAGAAGGGTACTCCGTTTGTTTTTAGACTTCAGTGTATCGATTTTGCGAACCACAAAGTGTGAGTCTGTCGCTGAAACGAAGAAACCAACTGTAAGCGGAGAAGAAAAAGTGTGAGGTATGTAAAATTAAGTTATTGAGGATTGCTATTTAAGAAGCGTTGCAGCTCTTGTTCATCAACAATAGTTAGTCCAGTCGCGGTTTTTTCCACTAATCCTTGAGCGATCAATTCGTTGACTGCTCGGCGATAGACTCTGCTTGAGGTGCCAAATCGCTCGGCTTCTTGACTCGCTTTGCTAAAGCTCCCCAGCGCCATCGTTGAGCGTTGGCGTAAAAGTAAGTCATAAGCAATGTTATAAGTCAAAGGATGAAGTAGGCGGTTAGTGTAGATCTCCATTGAATCACGGTAATCTTCCGCCAACGCAGCGGCAAAATACACCATCATTTCTGGATGCTGTTCAAGGGTTTTTGCTAGCGAAGCTAGACAAATAATATCGACTTGTAGATGCTCATCGGCGGTGACCGTCCACTGACAGGGTGTTGCGGTAAAAAACTCCATCTCACCAAAAATATGATAGTCGCAGTTAGCCTCTCCTAATTGAAATCGTCGCCCGTTAGCGGCGAGAATGCTCATTGAAACGCGCCCGCCGGGAACCACGTAAATATGCTCTAGTGGTTCACCTTGCTTAAGAATATCGCTCCCAGCATCGATATAAGCAGTACTCATTTGGCACTGATAAATGAATGTCTTAAAGGCTTGCTTTTGTTCTTCAAGGTAAGCATGGAAGCGACCAGATGAATAGGGGGTTATTTTCATAATCTATCGACGAGAAATCAGGATGCTCAACGTTAGCTTGATTAGCCACAGGTCGCAAGTTTTGCTTTCTCTGATGTAAAAATCAATGAGCGCTAAGAGATGAGATAAGCAGCGGTATCGTAGTCACCGCTGCTTAATGCGCTTGCAGGAAAAATTAAACGCAGTGACTCAGGGCATCTAACGCTGCCGTTGCGGCAAGCTTTTCACCTGCCATCATCGCTTGATCAGCGTTAACGTATTGCGTGACGCCTTGCTGTACATCTTGCTGGTACAAAACGACATTATTGAGCACAGACGCAACTTGTAAGCCACGTAATCGACCTACGGTAAGCAACGCTGATGTTTCCATATCTGCCCCCAAGACTCCTTTCTTATTCCAATAATGGCACAGGTTTTGTTCTTCATCGGTATAAAAACTATCGTGTGAGCGAACCAATCCAAAATGTACCGCTGTGGGCTGCTGTATTAAAAATGCGTGTAAGCGACTCAGAAGCGAAAAGCTGGAAAATGCAGGGTAGGTGTCTGCAATATAGGCTTTTGATCCCCCTTCATCACGCACCGCGGCTTCCGCGACAATTAGATCACCCAGTTGAATGTTAGCCTGCATTGCACCAGCAGAACCAACGCGCACAATATGGCTGACACCGCACTGCTTTAGCTCTTCAATCGCGATAATCAGTGAAGGCGCTCCAATACCAGTACTGCATACGGTGATCTGTTGTCCATTATAACGACCATTGAATAAGCGGTATTCACGATTTTCAGCAATCAGCTCAGGATTATCGAGTAGCGCTGCGATTCGATTGGCTCGATTGGGTTCCCCACAGACAATCACTCGATTGGCGACTTGGCCATAGGCGACATTGATGTGAGGCTGAATCATACCGTGGCCTCTTGAACTTGGTTTGCTGACGTCACGGTTTGGCTATTACGTTTTGCGGTACGAACCCATTGTCGAGTTCCATTTGCGGCAATAAACATCAAAATAGCGTATTGCACAGACATCGCATAAACACCTTGAGTCGCATAAATACCGACACTAATGATGTTAATCACAATCCATAGCATCCAGTTTTCGACATATTTACGTGTCATTAAAATTTGCGCGACGACTGATAATACCGTCATGGTTGAATCCCAAAATGGAAAAGCATCGGGCTCTAAGACAGGTTGTGCAAGGTCCGCTCCGAATCCATTCATGATATCGACACTAATGTTCGCGAGAGCTAAAAAGAAAGGGTCAATATAAACCGTCAGTAAGCCAATGCTGACGATACTTATGCCTGCAGTGATCAGCAGTTTTTGTTTGCTTAACCAACGAACTTGTAGAATATCACCTTCCGCGTTGGGTTTTGTCCATGCGTACCAACCGTAGACATTCGCGCAAAAAAAGAACAATTGAAGCAGCAACAAGCCGTAGAGTTGAATTTGAAAAAATATCACGGCAAATAAGGTGACGTTGAGCAAACCAAAAAGATAGTTGATGGTTTTTTCTTGGCTGGCGAACCAAATGCACAGCAAGCCAAATACTGTACCAAAAGCTTCGATCCAGCTCATGGCGTAGCCAGAACCAATCGGGATATTAACCAGTGTGTTATTAATATCGAGTAGAGCAAAAAGATCCATAGTCATTACCGTGGTGATTTATTTTGTGCGCTTATATTAAGTGGTTCTTTGCGTTAAGAGGGAGGACATATGTCCCCCTGCGATTGAGAGCGATCATACATTTAATCAATAATCTGTTTTTATAAAGGCTGAAAACCGGCTTATTTACTCTTCATATTTAAAGCGCGTGGTTATTTGATAGTCCGAGATAGTTAAATGCGACCGACTGCAAGGGTTACCTTGGTTATCAGAACCGACCGATAACTGTTTGTCTTGGTGATCGAAAACCACTTCAATATACTGACAATCCTCTTGGCCATCACGAAGAAAAGGATTGTTAACGGTTGGTTTGACACTAAAAGAATGGGGATCTGGTGCGTCTAGCGTGAGTGGTGAGTTAACGCTCGGTCGAGCATCAGAGGCCAGATAATCGACGCTTGCTTGATAATCATTATGAGTGGCTGGTAATTTGAAAATGAAACTGTCTTTTGCTGGCGCGTCAAGGTCTAAGGTCTGTGCCGCTTTATCGCTATTGCTTTGGCTAAATATATCCAATTCTTTTTCAGACGCTGTCACGGATAGTGAAATCAATAACAGTGTCCCTGCCAACTTTGAGATGTGATGTAGTTGCATATGAGTATCTTGTCCATCTTTTATGATCAATATCTGAGAACGGTACCATATACATTTTTTTACAAAAGTAAATAAATTTAGGGATTGCAAAGACAGTGTTTTACTGAGTTGGATTTTTTACTGCGCAGCTTTAATTGTGATATTTATCACGTCTTTTTGATTTTCACTGTATGGGTT
>NZ_WXWK01000113.1:0-6541 GCF_009904835.1 Vibrio sp. V33_P6A3T137
CTCAGTGATTAATATTTTTGATAATGAATATATCCGTTATCAAGATGTCGCTGGTATAGCGCAAGAAAACACTCGTTATTCGACTAAACCAGGTCGCTATTTCACTATTAATGCTAAGTATCAATTTTAAATATTGGAATTCATGTTTATGAAATTAAGATTAGGTTTATTGACGATTTTTTATAGTGTTTCCTGTTTGGTTTCTGCCGGTGAATGGGATTATTTTGATACTAATATAACGATTAATTCGGTGGGCGATATTCAAGATTTTATTGCACAACATTACCCTATTGAAAAAAGCAAATTAAGATACCAAACAAAGTCATTAATTGAACAGCATTATAACTTTGATATCTGGCAAAATGGAGAATATCAACATCAAAAGACGATCGTTGTTTCAATTGATAATCAACACCGGATCCGTCGTATATTCCATAGTTTAGACAATAGTGTATTAATTAATGGCAGACCTACAACGGCTTTGGAATTAGAATATCCACGCCAGATCGAAGCTGATTATCCACCAGAATTGTCACAAGGTAAGTTAGTAACGGCATCGACTCAGTTATTTGATCCTGATTTACGTACGGCACAGCAGCTCCCTGCTCCTGAAAATGGATGGCGTCAACAGGACGATTATCCGTTACCTATTGTTTATCAAACTAAAGATATTGAATTACTTCAGGTTGGGGAGGAGTATTTTTTACGGAATCATCATCTAGTTGAAGTGAATGTTAAGGCTTTATTGGGTAAGCAAACTCCTGATGGCCCAGTTGTTCGCGAGCAAGGTAACTTTTTGCCCAATAAGATGATTAGTCGATTCTCTGATCTTGCTGACTTGGCAAAAATTGAACTTAATGATGAGCGCTTTGCTCCTCTCATGGCTTTTTATCATCTCAACCATTCGATCGAATACAGTAAGTCGTTAGGCTATCCGTTATTTAATCAGCCAGTTAAGTTCGATGCGCGAGGTCTTGTAACTAATAATTCAACCTATTACAAAGGCCCAAATACGATTGTGTTTGGGATTGGAGGTCCATCGCCCGATGCCATTGATGCAGATGTAATCTTACATGAATTAGCTCATGGAATTCATTATCAAATTGTTCCCGATTGGGGGTATGGGCACTCGGGAGCTATTGGTGAAGGTTTCGCTGATTATTGGGCGGGCAGTTATAGTTATCGTGTCCAATATCTTGATCCGGCAAGGCGTGGCCAAGAATTTGAAATTGATACCGTGTTTAATTGGGATGGTGTTTTCGGTCCCCGCCGTACAACGCGGAGTCTGTGGAATCAACGTGCACGTTATTTTGAGCATGGACATTATCGTGCACATGAAAGTGTAGGTGGTGAACTGGGTGATGAGCTCTGGTCGAGTGCACTATTTCAAGCTCTAAAAGCAGCGGTTCAGCAGTATGGAGATGGAACAGACAAGGTTTTTCGTGAGTTTGATACGATTGTTTTACAGTCTATGTATGGTCTTGGTCGAGGTTTAAAAATGCATAATCTTGCCGAAAGCACGCTGTATGCGGCTACTCGGTTGTATCCAGAGAAAGATTATGCACAAATTCTACGTCGTCAGTTTAGTCATCACGATTTATTGAAATCGCCCTTTGTCGTTCGCCTTGATCAACGCTATATCGATTCACAAACTCCTTTAACGATAGCATTAGAGACAACAGGTCGCCCTACGTTAGTCAGTGGTGATTGGTTATTGGATACTAATCTTGTACTGACGATGAATCAACAGCTTGAGCATAGATTAGAAATAAGCAGTCCATTGCCTTCGAATTTAGTCTGCGGACAAGCATTCTCATCTCAACTTGATGTGAGATACCGATTCCAGTCATGGTTGAGTGAGCAGAGATGGCAAGACGAGAAAAAGATCATCGTCGGCGTACCCAAATTAACGACACCACTGGTCAGCCCGAATTATCAGTTACCGGATGCCAGTAGCGATGCCCAAGGACGATTTACTCCGGGTCGTATGATTTTTTCCCATACCTTGACCGATCGTGATCTTATTATTGATAAGCGTTTTACGGTTTATCTCGATATTGAACATCCTTCAATGTCTGATTTATCGATCACACTCACCTCTCCGCAGGGCACTAAAGTGACGCTTTGGGATCATCAATCATCACTGCAAAGTGGTTTCAACGGTTACTTTACTGTGGAGCATGATCAACCATTAGCGAGCCTCGAGCAGCAAATGGGATGGGGACGGTGGCGTCTAGAAATTATCGACCAGCATGAAGGCCATCAAGGTACTTTGCGAGCTTGGGGAGTAGGGCCTTTTAGTGATTATCAATGCAGTCACAATGAACAGCCAAGCTTAACGTCACCAAGTTCTGGGGGCAGTAGCAATGGTCTGTCGTTGCTGATCCTACTATCGATTTTTATGGCGCGAATCATTAGTTCGCGCAGCATTTATCTTGAACCAACGAAAAGAAGAGAAAAATGAAATATCAATATTCGTTTATTGCTGCTGCCTTGCTGTTAGCTGGCTGCGGAGGATCCGATAGTCCAGAATCGCCAGTAGAGCTACCTCAGTATCAGCTCTCAGGAAAGTTGGATATCAACACACAGACTTTGCTTAATGCAAAAGTGTGTACTGACTTGAACCACAATTTACGTTGTGATGCTACTGAACCTAGCATTGAAATTCAATCCGACAAGCCATTTAGCTTACAAGCAACGACAGAAAAGCTTTATAGTAGCCCGTTAGTTGCTGAAATCTCGCTAAACAAAGTAGAATATCGCTTATTTACCGTCGGGCACAATGCTGCTCAACCATTGGTGATTAATGAGCTGACCACGCTACTTAGCGCTATGGTTTTAAATGGTCAGTCTTTACATCAAGCCGAGCAACGTTTAGTTAATCAATTACCAAATTATCATAATGACACTGACTTTATTCACTCAATTAATACCAATGCATTAGCTCCGCGATTGGATAACTTGAGTCTGAATATGCAGCTACTCATTCCACTTTTAACCGATGAGAATATGGTTATCGTACTCGCGACATTAGGTAATGACTTAAAAGTGAAAGATAAGCATTTTGCGTATGATTTATTTTCAGAACAAGATTTAAATAATATCATTGAGGAAATAGCTAACCAGCAACAGCAACGTATGGTGCTGAATGATACCGGAGTGAAATTATTTTATTCCGGTAATCAACAGCAGTTGATTGAGCAATCTTCAATACATTACCCAGGCCAAGATGCAGATTTTGGCTTTGATGCAACCGATCGACAATTATTCAGTGGTAATGGCTTTAAATTTATCAAGTTAGATCAACAAGGCGGTCAATTAGACAATAGCGCATCAGAGTGGTCATGCGTACAAGATGTGCGAACGGGTCAGATTTGGGAACATAAAAATGATCAGCCAGACTCTGTTCATTTTTATAACCGAACGTTTGCCTTAAAATTACCAAACTTTGAACCGGCAATAGCGGATATTTCGGCGGCAGATTGTCAGCAGCATTCGGATAAGCTTTGTTCGACTCAAGATTATGCTGATTATTTAAACGAAAAGGCTTTTTGCGGTCAAACCAATTGGCGTTTACCGACGCTGATTGAGTTGTATAACTTGGTCGATTTTGGTGAAACAAAAAAGACTGAGGATGGCCAACTCTATGCATTTACACATCCTTTCTTTTTACATCAATCGCAGGGTAGCCCTTATACGTTGGGTGGTGAAGTATGGCATTCCAGCATTAAATTTTCTCTATACAGTAGTTTGAATGATAAAGGTGTGTTTTCTTACCCAGTCATTCAAGGAGTTGGCGAAGATCGTGGTCAGATTGGTTTTTATGATATTTACTCAGCCAGTGCAGATGCCGAGTTAGGGGATTCTTATCAATTACCCGTTCGCATGGTGTCATTAAAGGATAATTAAAATGAAAAAGATGTTTATTGCTGTCTCGTTGTTATTGATTAGCTTAACGGCATTAGCCCAGCAACAATGTTTGCATTCTATGGCGTTATCGGCGCCCAATACACGTTTTGACTATTCGAACCAAGGAGTCGTTAAAGATAAATTAACCGGATTAACTTGGATGCGCTGTGCGGTGGGACAACACTGGGATGCTAATTTAGACCGTTGTCTTGGAGAAGCGACATTAGAAAATTGGCAAAGTGCTTTACAAACGGCTCAAGCAGTTGATGATCCGCATGCAAACCATCCCTTATATCAATTTGCTGGAAAGCAAGCTTGGCGGATGCCGAATATTAAAGAGTTAGTATCGTTAACCGAGATGGCCTGTTATTCACCCTCTATGAATGATCGCGTTTGGGGCTCAGCATATGATGTAGAGCCAGGTGATTTAGCGGGTTACATTTGGAGTAATACACCGTCTACTCAAGAAGCCAGTGCTTTAAGTTTTGATTCAGTCAATGGAGAAGTCATTCACCATTCTCACAATTTTGCTTTCAGTATCTTAATGGTGACCGATCAGTAATCAGTCTTGGTTGATTTAAGTACCAATTAATCTAAACCGATGCTTAAAGCGTCGGTTTTTTCCACTTTAATTTTCAATGACTGCGCTGTTATAACATCCAAAATTAACCTAACTGGAAACAAGCGTCTTTATTTAAGGCCATCTCGATAGCATCTAAAAGCGCATCAATGTGTTTATGGTCACTGATATAAGGTGGCATTAAATAGATTAAGCGGCCAAAAGGCCGGATCCATACACCAAGCTCGACAAACAGTGCTTGAATCACACTCATATTGACTGGATGGTGGGTTTCTATGACGGCAATGGCGCCAAGCCAGCGCACGTCTTTTACGTGTCGGTAGGTGGTAAAATCGGGTAAACGTTTGGCAAATTGGCTTTCAATATTAGCCACTTGTATTTGCCAATCTCCTTTGGCAATCAGTGCGAGACTGGCGGAAGCGACAGCACAAGCTAAAGGATTACCCATAAAGGTTGGTCCGTGCATAAAGCACCCAGCTTCACCACTACAAACCGTATCAGCGACTAGCTTGCTGGTTAATGTTGCCGAAAGCGTCATATAACCGCCGGTTAAGGCTTTACCAAGGCACATAATATCTGGCTGTATATCGGCATGTTGACAAGCAAACAATTTCCCCGTTCGACCAAAACCGGTAGCAATTTCATCAACAATTAACAGCACGTTATAGTGATCACAAAGTTGACGTACTTCACGCAGAAATTGTCGATGATAGATGCGCATGCCTCCAGCACCTTGAACGATCGGCTCAAGGATCACCGCGGCAATCTGTTGATGATGGAGTGCGATCTTGCTGCGAAAATCGTCGATATCAGACTCTTGCCAACGATCATAAAAACCAGTTTTTGGTGAATCAGCGAAAATGTGCTCAGGTAAAAAGCCTTTATATAGGCTATGCATTGAGTTATCCGGATCAGTCACTGACATTGCAGCGAAAGTATCACCATGATAGCCATGACGTAAGGTAAGAAATTTAGCGCGTTGTTCACCTTTGGCGTGCCAATACTGTAGCGCCATTTTCAGGCTAACCTCCACCGCTACTGAGCCGGAATCGGCGAGAAACACTTGCTGCAAATTATCAGGTGTTAATGCTAATAGCTGTTTACAGAGATCAATCGCGGGTTGATGGATTAAGCCCCCAAACATGACATGAGACATTTTATCTACTTGCTGATGCGCCGCTTGATTTAAAGCTGGATGATTATAACCATGGATTGCCGCCCACCAAGACGACATGCCATCAACCAATGTTTTGCCATCTTCTAAGTAGAGAGTGACGCCTTGTGCATGAGTGACGGGATAACAAGTTAACGGGTTAATGGTTGACGTATAAGGGTGCCAGATATGTTGGCGATCAAAAGCTAAATCCATGAAAAGTCCATACTCAAGTGAGAGCTTAAAGTAACCTTTTGTAAACTCAATAGGCTTTTAAATGTTGACAGTCTAGCTTGGAGGGGTGATAGATCCAAGTGCAAACGTTGTCGAATAGGTAAGTAAAAAGTCTAGGTATCTAGATAAGGGAGGGGGCTGCTATGTTGCTTATTGATTTTTTCGCGGTGATATAGCCATGTTAGTTAAAATTTGCTCCCTTTCAGTATCTCGGTAAAGAAGCAGCGGTGATGGTTATCTTCCTTCGAACGCTGCTGACGTAAAAGTTAACTAGTTTTGTATATATTCCAGTATATCCTTCCTACTTGAATCTGCAGCAGTGTTGGCTACGTTCGTTCACCCCAATCACATAGCTTGCCTATGCTCATGGGGATTCACTCGCTTGCCGCCTACCTGCAACTTCAAGTCGTTTGGCTATAATAATTAGAATAAATAAGCAAGATGAACATCAAAGCCGCTGCCATCGATGTCTTTATTAATAATTGGTGTAGTGTACTCAATGTGGGTGTATTTAACTCCAATCGCAAAATGATTTTTTGACATTTTTGCTGGAGAAAAAGCATATTCATATTGAGCGACAAAACCAGTAGCATCATCAAATTCAATGTCACCACATATACCTTTTACGTTACATTCAAATTTGACATTTTTCTGATGAGTAATAC
>NZ_WXWK01000035.1:0-79283 GCF_009904835.1 Vibrio sp. V33_P6A3T137
CAATGGAATGAGGAAAAGATGTAAAATTAACATGTGAAGTTTTACTATTTTATGAAAGCTTCAAAACTTCATGGCTGTAAAATTTGACAAAAAAAGATTCACTAGCAGAGTTAAACTCTGTTTAATTAATAAAAAATGGCAAATAAAACTAGAAAAACCGCAAATATACAGAACAGCCAAACGGCTTAACATCATTATGCTCTCCAAACGACTTGGCGCTATTAACCGCTAGCAAGCAAGCCACTGGCAAATTTATCTGGAAAAAACGTCACCAATGCCAATGAGAGCCAAAACTCGCTCTCACTGGCTCCATGAACATAGATAAATGATGGAGTTAGAGTAAACAAACGTCGCTAATATCACAGCAACTTCCAAAACGAAGAGTGTATCGCTGCCATCGTCCCTCCCTTATTTTGTCCTGAGAGGGCGTTATAATAGCTGTGCCACGACTTCGGCAAGCTGTTCAAAAGTTGGCTGGCGAGATGAACCGGGACGCCATACCACACCAATTTCTCGATAAGCCTGCTGACCGGGAGGATCAATAATCACTAAGTTTTGATTGTCTAACAGACCATGTTCAATCGCCATTTGCGGAATAAAGGTCATACCTAATCCGTTGGCCACCATTTGTACTAAGGTATGTAAACTGGTTGCCATAAAAGGATTGATTTTTTCTTTATCGGTTAACTTACAGGCAGATACCGCATGTTCAGTTAAGCAGTGCTCATGCTCTAATAAAAATACCGATTCATTAGGCAGTTCATCATAAGTGATAGGTACTCGAATACGGTCCGCCTGCTGACGGCTAATCACCATCCTAAAAGGATCTCGACCAACGATTCGACTCATCATCTGACCGATGTCCATCGGTAAGGCGAGAATTAATACATCGAGCTCTCCGACTCGTAAGGCGTTTAATAGATTAGCGGTCGTATCTTCGCGTAATAATAAGTGTAACTTAGGATAACGTTGGTTAAGCTCTTGCACCAAATCACACAATAAAAAAGGCGCGATCGTCGGAATGCAGCCTAGTTTAAGCTGTCCTTCCATTGGCCCATTTTGACACTGCTGACCTAACTCCAGTAGATCTTTACCTTTCGCCAGTAATTCACGCCCTCCCCTTACCACTTGTTCTCCGGCATAAGTAAAAACCAACGGGCTTTTTTTGTCCGATTTCTCATACAAAGGGCAACCAATCAGAGTCTGCAAATTTTGAATGCCTTTACTCAGTGTCGATTGGCTAACAAAACAGCGTTCAGCCGCTTCACTAAAATGTCGTGTTTCATATAACGTAATTAAATAATGTAGCTGCTTTAAGCTTGGCCATTTATTCATCGTATTCTCTTTATTCTCCACTCAAATAGCTTAAAGCGCGATTTCTCGTACCGAGTAAATTCAGCTACCAATTCTTATCGCTTTTTTCGATTAACTTAATCTATTTAATTCGCTTTTTTCTATGCTACATGGTGTACTATAGTTTGTCTCGTTTAAATGGACTTGATAAAACATGCTATTTTATCAAGCATTAACCATCATCTTAGGAGCAAAAAAATGGTACTCGTAGGTCGTCAAGCCCCTGATTTTACTGCTGCAGCTGTTCTTGGTAACGGTGAAATCGTTGAAAACTTCAACTTTGCACAGTTTACAAAAGGTAAGAAAGCCGTTGTTTTCTTCTACCCTCTTGATTTCACTTTCGTTTGTCCTTCAGAGCTTATCGCTTTTGACAAGCGTTTTGAAGATTTCCAAGCTAAAGGCGTTGAAGTGATCGGTATTTCTATCGATTCACAATTCTCACACAACGCATGGCGTAATACTCCGGTAGAAAACGGCGGTATCGGCCAAGTTAAATACCCATTGGTTGCAGATATCAAACACGAAATCGTTAAAGCTTACGATGTCGAGCATCCAGAAGCGGGTGTTGCATTCCGTGGTTCATTCCTGATTGATGAAGAAGGCCTAGTTCGTCACCAAGTGGTTAACGATCTACCTCTTGGTCGTAACATTGATGAAATGCTACGTATGGTAGATGCACTTAACTTCCACCAAAAGCACGGTGAAGTTTGCCCTGCGCAATGGGAAGAAGGTAAAGCTGGCATGAAAGCCTCTAGTGAAGGCGTAGCTGCATTCCTATCTGAGCATGCTGGTGATCTAGGTAAGAAATAAGTTAATAGGCCACTACCGGCCTATTAATGGCTCGCGCTCAACTCGAGCCACACGGATAAAGGTTGGACACAATAAAAAGCGTTTAACGCATAAGCCAATCAGTTATAAGTAAAGTCATCAAAGCCCAAAGCCACTGGTTTTGGGCTTTTTTCATTCATGTCATCCTCAATAAACGCCAATTCCTAAGCACTCTAAATCACTCACTCACACTATTTAAGGAAAGGTAAAAAGCTTAACTTTACCTCTATTTCAGACCTTAGGTTAACAGACGCTATCGCGGCAGACTGATAAAATCAGCATCAACAACTCAAACCGTTTAAGTGAGAGATCATCATGAATTATGAACTTGAAGTCTGCATTGATAATATCGAATCGCTGCATTATGCCATTCAAGGAGGCGCGACGCGTATCGAACTTTGCTCAGCGTTAGCGTTAGGAGGGCTAACCCCCAGCTATGGCATGATGAAGCAAAGTGCTCGTCTATCGACTATTCCGGTGTATGCCATGATACGCCCACGCCAAGGCGATTTTTTGTATGACCACGATGACATCGCCATGATGTTAGATGACATTGATGCTGCAGCCGAAGCTAAGCTCCAAGGTGTCGTCATTGGGGCCTTAACCGCACAGGGGGAGATAGACGAATCACAGGTCAAACAACTGGTTACCCGTGCTCAGCAACATGGTTTAGGTGTGACGTTCCATCGAGCAATTGATCAATGTCGGGATTTTCGTCAGGCGCTTGAACTCTTAATTAATTTAGGATGTGAGCGAGTACTTACCTCAGGGCAAGCGCCTCAAGTAGAACAAGGTATCTCTACATTGGCAGACATGGTCTCCCTTGCCAAAGGCAGAATTCGCATTATGGCAGGCGCAGGATTAACCGCGAATAATGTGACGCGGATTATTCAACAAACTGGCGTACAGGAAGTCCACTTATCAGGTAAAAGCGTACGGCCCAGTCACATGCAGCTCAAATCCGCTGCCGCAAAAATGGGCCAAGCGGACGTGGATGATTTTATGATCCCGGTAACGAATCCAACCGCGATTGCTCAAGTCGCTGAACAATTGAGGGGCTTGGTTTAGCGCAACGCATCGTCTATCGATTGTTTGCCTAAGTGACGAACATCTTTACCTTTTACAAAGTAAATAATGTATTCACAAATATTTTGGCAGCGATCACCGACCCGTTCAATAGCACGAGCCGACCACATCACTTGCAAAATGTGCGGTATATTTTTCGGGTCTTCCATCATATAGGTCATTAACTGACGGATCACCGCTTCGTATTCTTGGTCTAATTTATCATCTTGTTTATGCAACGCCGCCGCCGCGACCACATCCATGCGAGCAAAAGCATCTAAGACTTGATGCAGCATGGCGATGGCTTGACGGCAGAGTGGCTCTAATGAGACTTGAAAGCGACGTTCTTTATCGGCAGGGCTTTCTATTGCGATATAGGCCATTTTAGTCGCGACGTCACCAATGCGTTCTAAATCGGTAATGGTTTTAATGATGGCCATAATCAAACGCAAATCTTTGGCCGTCGGCTGGCGCTTAGCGATGATTCGCGTGCACGCTTCATCGATTGACACTTCCATTTCATTGACTTGATGGTCATCTCGAACCACTTTGCGTGCTAGCTCGATATCTTCTTTGTGCAGCGCCTGCATCGCCAAAGAGAGTTGCTGTTCCACCAACCCTCCCATGGTCAGTACATGGGTTCGAATCGATTCAAGTTCGACATTAAATTGTCCTGAAATATGTCGGCCTAACTGCATCATGCCATCCTATTTTTTTGCTATTTGATTAGCCATATCGACCAGTAATGTAGTCTTCGGTCTGTTTTTTCAATGGAGAAGTAAAAATAGAATCTGTATCTGCATATTCGATCAACTTTCCCATATGAATAAAAGCCGTATGGTCACTGACTCGCGCCGCTTGCTGCATATTGTGCGTCACTATCACCACGGTATATTGTTTTTTTAACTCATGAATCAATTCTTCAATGGTTAAGGTTGAAATAGGGTCCAACGCAGAGGTAGGTTCATCCAACAACAATACCTCGGGTTCAATCGCTATCGCTCTCGCAATAACCAAGCGTTGCTGCTGTCCACCGGATAATCCAAATGCATTTTCGTGCAAACGATGTTTTACCTCATCCCACAAGGCCGCCGCTCGTAATGAATACTCTGCCGCGTCATCGAGTGTCCGACTGTTTTTTATACCTTGTAAGCGTAGACCATAGACCACATTCTCATAAATGGATTTAGGAAAAGGATTGGGGCGCTGAAAGACCATCCCGACTCGGCGTCGCAACGTCGGCACATCGACATCACTGTCATAGACATTTTTACCATGCAATTTCACGGCACCTTCAACTCGACAACCATCGACTAAATCGTTCATTCGATTAATACAGCGTAATAACGTCGACTTACCACAACCTGAAGGACCAATAAATGCCGTCACCTGCCCTTTGGGAATACGCATCGAAATTCCATTTAAAGCACGAGTCTGTTGGTAATACAAACTGAGTTCTTCAATAGTAATCGCGGTTTGCTGATCCGTTAAATGATGAACATCTAAGGGAGGCTGATAACCTAATGTTTGCTCAACAGAAAACATATTTAATCTTGTCCTAAGGTTCGGTATTTTTCACGCAAGTTATTGCGAATATGAATGGCGGTTAAGTTCAACATCACGACCACAGTCACCAGCAAAAAGGCCGTGGCATACACTAAGGGGCGAGCAGCTTCAATATTGGTGGTTTGAAAACCAACATCGTAAATGTGAAATCCCAAATGCATAAACTTGCGCTCTAGATGTACAAAAGGAAACTCGCTATCGACAGGTAAATTCGAGGCTAGCTTAACCGCACCGACTAACATCAAAGGAGCCACTTCGCCAGCGGCGCGAGCAATCGCAAGAATCAGCCCAGTAATCATCGCTGGACTGGCCATCGGCATCACTATCCGCCAAATGGTTTCAAACTGCGTTGCTCCTAAGGCTAATGAACCATAACGCACTGATGGCGGAATGCGTGTTAACCCCTCTTCGGTGGTGACGATCACGACTGGTAAAGTAAGCACCGCTAACGTTAATGCCGCCCACAATAATCCCGGCGTACCAAAGGTGGGGGCTGGTAAACTATCGGCATAAAACACATTATCAATACTTGCGCCAATCGTATACACAAAAAAGCCCAGTCCAAATACCCCATAAACAATCGATGGCACACCCGCTAGGTTGATCACCGCGACACGAATTAAACGCGTAAAAGCATTGTCTTTGGCATATTCATGAAGGTAAACCGCAGCAATAACACCCAGTGGCATCACAATCACCGACATGATCAATACCAATAATACGGTGCCAAAAATGGCGGGAAAGACCCCACCTTCAGAATTCGAGTCGCGAGGCGAGTCGGATAAAAAATCCCACAAATGCTTCAGCCAGCGAATCACTTTCTCGGCATGGGTCATTTCATTGGGATACCAATAATCGAGCACCTGACTCATTGGGATACCAATCGTATCACCAGCCATATCTTGCAATAAGAGTCGCTGATCATCCAATATTGCCCTTAAGCTTTCTAATCGTTGCTCAGCTTCGGCCAGCTCACTCACCCATTGCTGCTCTTTTTGCTGGCGCTCTGTACGCTGGTTAGGGGTTTGTTTTAAAGAACTGAGATCTGAGAGACGAAGCGTCGTTAACTGATGAGCCAGTTCACGAATGCGCGGTCGAACTTGCTGCTCGATCTCCGCTCTTATCTGCTGAGTCTGCCCAAAAACGGTTGCTAACCACTGAGAGGGACTTAAAGGCTGCTCTTGACTGATGAGTGTCGATTCAAAACCAATCGGCTTACCATAAAACTGCCCGTCATGGGTTCGTTGCAAGACGACCCAACCATGAGCAAGGGTCGCCGGTGACAATTTAATATCAAGAATCGACAAAAAATCAGCCTGATAAATGTCTCGATTAGCCACCTTAATGTTTAATCGTTGCACGTGGCCTTGCGCAATCGCGTCTTCAGGTAGGCTTATTCCCATCTCAAGAAGATGATTGACCGTCACCTTTTCTCGAGCATAGAGCTGCCCAACTAAAGTATGACCATCTTCAGTTTGCCATTGATAGAGCGGCGCTGGCCAAAAATAAATTAATCCTTTCCAGCCAATTAATAACAATAAGCCTAATACTGAGATCAAACTGATGCTAACGGCGCCAGCCGTCAGCCAAATCCAAGGAGAGCCAGATTGAAATTGCTGGGTCAGTTTCATTTACGTGCTCCCGATTATAATGAACGATATTTGGCGCGTAAGCGCTGACGCACCCACTCGGCAAAGGAGTTAACGATAAAAGTAAAGACAAACAACAATAACGCCGCTAAAAACAGCACTCGATAATGAGAGCTCCCCACCGCAGACTCAGGTAGTTCAATCGCAATATTCGCTGAAATGGTGCGCATGCCTTGTAAAATATTCCAATCGAGAATAGGCGTATTCCCTGTTGCCATCAGTACGATCATGGTTTCGCCAACGGCTCGCCCCAACCCCATCATGATTGCCGAAAAAATTCCTGGGCTGGCGGTCAATAACACTACATGGGTTAAGGTTTGCCATCCAGTCGCCCCAAGAGCCAATGAACCATCCGATAAATGCTTCGGAACCGAGAAAATCGCATCTTCAGCAATGGTAAAAATCGTTGGGATCACGGCAAATCCCATCGCAATCCCCACAATTAACGCATTACGCTGATCAAAACCAATGCCTCTTTGATCCAAAAAGAGCAGTACATCTCCGGCAAACAAGACTTGTTCGATGAGATGACTAAAAGAGAGCGTCAATGCCATGATAACGATCATTAATGGCACTAAGATCAGTGCTTGCCAACCGGAAATGTCATACCCCAAATAACGTTTAGGTAACCAAGACCAGATAACACCAATGATTAACGTCGAGATGGGTAAACCGATTAAAAGTGTGACTACCGCTGCTAAATTGTTTTCTACGATAGGCGCAAACCATAGCCCAGCGAGAAAGCCAATGATCACCGTCGGAAGCGCCTCCATCAATTCAATGGTCGGCTTCACCACTCGACGCATCGCGGGTTTCATAAAATAAGCGGTATAAATAGCGGCAAACACCGCTATCGGCACGGCAAATAGCATGGCATAGAAAGCCGCTTTCAATGTACCAAACGCAATCGGCACTAAACTTAATTTAGGTTCAAACTGCTCATTCGCCGCGGTTGACTGCCACACAAACTGCGGCTCTGGATAGCCTTCATACCAGACTTTTTTCCATAGTGCCGAAAAGGAAATCTCAGGGTGAGGATTATCCAATTCAATGACCTGAACGATTCCATCGTCCCAAGTGGCAATATAACGCTCGTTATTCGACATCACCGCTAACGTCGGCGCTTTAGGAAAAACCCGCTCAAACAACACCAGCTTTTCACTGGTGGTATAATGACTTTGTAGCGTGCCATTAGGATAAAAAGTATAAAAACCTTTACGCTGAGTATCCGTGAGCAAAAGCTGAATAGACGGTGCCAGCTGAAAATCACGAATCGACTGCAACTGGCGTTGGCCTTGCTGTAAAACATCAAACCATTGGCTAACAACACCATTTTCGTAGGTCACCAGCAAAGAATAAGCACCGGATAACAAGGTCATATTCGTCACTAAGCGCTGCGGCTGGCCGCGACTAAGATCCACTTGTTCACGCAGACGATACGCTTCACCATCACGCTGAATAACCGCCAATTGCGAGCCGGTACGTAAGTAAATCGTCTGGCCATCTGGAGTAATAAGCAGTTGATCCAGTTGCGCGTACCGAGTAGGTAATACCGTTTCTGCCATGGCTAAAGGCGCTTGTCGCGCCAGCCAACGAATCATCACCCGTTGGTCAGCCAAATAACTGACCGTATAAAGATAGTCAGCCGTTAGCGCAAAGTTGAACTGCTCAATCACCGCTTCCTCTGGTGCTGCAACCAGCGTAGATTCGGTGCTTAATGACTCCAGCACAGGGGTAAACTCTCGTCGCTGTTGAGTTATTGAATAATCAAACCGAGGACGAAAAAGATGCACCTGATGCGCAGCATCCAAAACCGCATACCACCCGTCTTGTGTCGTACTGGCTTCTATTTTAACAGGAACAAAAGACAAAGGCTGTCGCCATAACGGCTTATCACTCGGTTGCTTTAGCGCCCAAAATTCCGCTTCACCATATTGATCGACCACGAACAGATGCTCACCATAATCATCCATCGCCAGTACCTGAGGCTGCACAGAAGAAATCGGCTGTTTAGCAAAGTTGGCATCAAGCTTGGCATCTGCAAAAAGTGGTAGGGTGACCAACGCCAAATAAACAAAAATTAAAATCAGAGCCGCTAAGACTCCAACCCCACCACAGGTTACCGCAAAGCGAACGCAACGATCTTTCAAGCGTCGTTTATGATCTCGTTGCTGTAATGAAAATTCACTGTGGGGCATCAATTCACTCTATCCTTGTTATCTTAAGGGGGCGGCCGAGCTTAGAAAGCGGTAGTGACCAACAGCACGGAGAGTAAGAATAAGATCGCGAGCGCAAGAAGCGCATCAGAATAACCAGCCGCTTAACTATGTGAAGCGTTTCATACTTTATGGTGCTACAGGGTATACTATTTCAAATACGTGACGGTTATATTACAGCGCAGATAAGCAACTGAAAACAAAACCACTCTATATCAACTCAATTTGTAATAATTATGTCATATCATCGCTTTAGTTTGCACAATGATCATTGCGACTGGCTTATCTACAAATAACGTCGATCGTCAGATAGACGGCAGTCCGTCGCCATGAGTATAGATAAACGATGTGATTGAGATGACGTAAATTATAAACTAGGCAACAGATAAGCATGGCGGAAACCGACGCATCATCTCGTCAAGGTTTTCGAGCTTAAGCAAAAGAAAGGAATCCATGAGTACCGAAAAGTTGTACATCGACAAAGAATTAAGTTGGCTTTCGTTTAATGAGCGTGTGTTGCAAGAAGCGGCAGATAAAACGGTACCATTGATTGAAAGAATTCGTTTTTTAGGTATTTTTTCTAATAACTTAGATGAATTCTATAAAGTCCGTTTTGCCGATGTCAAACGGCGAATTTTAATCAACCGTGAACAAGGCGTAAAAGATAGCTCCAAGCATCTACTGAGTAAAATGCAGAGCAAAGCGTTTAAACTGAACCAAGATTTTGATCGTCTATACAGTGAATTGATTGTCGAAATGGCCCGGCGGCGGATTTTTTTAGTCAATGAGACCCAACTCGATCCCTTACAGCAAAAGTGGATCAGTAAATATTTTCATAAAGAGGTGTTACCCCATATTACTCCGCTATTGCTGCGTGATGATATTGATGTATTGCAATTTCTTAAAGATGAGTACGCTTACATTGCCGTTGAGCTTAAAAAAGACCAGCAATCAAGCTATGCCCTGCTCGAGATCCCAACCGATCACTTACCTCGCTTTGTCATGTTACCTGAGCAAAAAGGCAAAGGACGCAAGACCATTATTTTGCTCGATAATATTATTCGTTACTGTTTAGATGATATTTTCCGTGGCTTTTTTGATTACGACACGCTTCACGGCTACGCAATAAAAATGACTCGAGATGCAGAGTACGATTTACGCCGCGAAGTTGAGTACAGTTTACTCGAACAATTATCAGAAGGCTTAAGTCAGCGACTGACCGCGATGCCCGTGCGTTTTATCTACGAACATGATATGCCTGAAGCCATGCTGACGTTTTTATGTGAAAAACTCAAAATTTCTTATTATGATAGTCTGCTTCCCGGTGGTCGTTATCACAACTTTAAAGACTTTATCGCGTTTCCCAATGTTGGGCGCGATTACTTAGAAAACCGTACATTACCACCTCTCAAATGTGCTGATTTCGATGGTTACTTAAACGCCTTTGATGCCATTCGTAGCCAAGACATCTTGCTCCACTACCCTTACCATCGCTTTGAGCATATCACCGAGTTAGTGCGCCAAGCCTCGTTTGATCCCAAAGTGATCAGCATTAAAATCAACATTTATCGGGTAGCTAAAAACTCTAAATTGATGAATTCGTTGATCGATGCTGTGCATAACGGTAAACGTGTCGTCGTGGTCGTCGAGCTGCAAGCGCGTTTTGATGAAGAAGCCAATATCGAATGGTCCCGGATCCTCACTGAAGCGGGCGTTGACGTGATTTTTGGTATCCCAGGAATGAAAATTCATGCCAAGTTACTGTTGATTACTCGTCGAGAAGAGAGTGAATTAGTGCGCTATGCACATATTGGTACCGGGAATTTCCATGAAAAAACCGCACGGATTTATACTGACTTTTCTTTACTCACCGCCGATCATGAACTCACCAATGAAGTGCGTAGTGTGTTTGCGTATATTGAAAATCCATTTCGCCCGATTAAATTTACTCACTTACTGGTTTCACCGCGAAATAGCCGTACCCAGTTGTATCGATTGATTGATAGTGAAATTGCCAATGCCCGTAACGGTAAGAAGGCTGAAATCATAGTTAAAGTGAATAATTTGGTTGATAAAGGATTGATCAATAAACTCTATGGTGCGAGCAGTGCGGGCGTTAAAATAAAAATGATCATTCGCGGTATGTGTTCATTAGTTCCCGGTGTTGCAGGAGTCAGTGATAACATTAGTATTATTAGTATTGTTGATCGTTTCTTAGAGCATCCACGAGTACTGATCACCCATAACGATGGCGACCCTTTAGTCTATATCTCTTCGGCTGACTGGATGACACGTAACCTCGATCATCGGATTGAAGTAACCACACCCATTCGTAGCCCACGTTTAAAACAACGGATCATCGATATCATTAATCTCCAGTTTACCGATACCGTCAAAGCTCGAGTTATCGATAAAGAGATGAGTAACCGTTACGTCAAACGCGGCAATCGGAAAAAAATACGTTCACAATTGGCTATTTACGACTACCTTAAACGAATAGAAAAAGAAACACGCAAACCCAAAGGAAACCTTGAGCCACATGAAAACCCACTCTGAGATCACTTCTCCAGACAGTAGCGAATCGACCAGCCGAGAAATCGCGGCGATTGATCTTGGCTCAAATAGCTTCCATATGGTGGTCGCAAAAGTCGTTGAACAAGATTTACAACTGATCAGCCGCCATAAACAACGGGTGCATTTGGCATTAGGCTTAGATGAACAAAAAAACCTGGATCACGCCTCCATTGAGCGAGGGTTAGCCTGTTTAGCCATGTTTGCCGAGCGGCTCCAAGGATTCAAAGTCGAGAATGTCCGCATTGCCGCCACCCACACCTTACGTCAAGCTAATAACGCTCACCTTTTCTTACAACGAGCGTTAGAGGTGATGCCTTTTCCTATCGAAATTATTCCTGGCAGTGAAGAGGCGCGATTGATTTATCTTGGTGTAGCTCATACTCAACCGCAAGCAGACTCTATGCTGGTCGTCGATATTGGCGGTGGAAGTACGGAGCTGATCATCGGTAAAGGCTTTGAAGCTGAATTGGTTAACAGCAAACAGATGGGCTGTGTCAGTTACACTGAACGCTTTTTTACCAATGATAAACTGTCCAAGAAAAAGTTTGCTCAAGCGATTTTATCGGCGGAACAAAAACTCGAGTCCATGGCCAGTAAATATCGTAAAAAAGGCTGGCAGCGTGCGTTTGGCTCATCCGGTACCGTCAAAGCTATCCATGAAGTATTGATTGGCTTAGGCTACGACGATGGCGTGATCACCCAAGAACGGCTACATAAATTAGTCGATAAGCTGTGTGAGTCTAATCAAATTGCGGATATTCAATTAACCGGACTGACTGATGATCGTAAACCGGTCTTTCCTGCCGGAGTCGCCATCTTAACCGGTGTCTTTAATGCATTAAAGATCAAGCAAATGCATTTTTCCGATGGCGCATTGCGCGAAGGCTTACTGTATGAAATGGAAGATAGGTTCAAGTACGACGATGTCCGTTTACGCACGACAGAAAACTTAGCGGTCAAACACTTCGTTGATTTAGAGCACGCGGCAAAAGTTAAGGGCTACGCTAAAGAGTTTTTGAGTCAAGTTAATGACGAATTAGGACTCAAAGCCAACAGTGATTTATTTGCGCTACTAGAATGGGCTGCGCTACTCCACGAAGTTGGCCTTAGCATCAGCTTACAAGCCTTTCATCGTCACTCCGCTTACATCTTACAGCACACCAATATGCCAGGGTTTAACAGTGAACAACAAAGGGTGCTCGCCACGCTGGTTCGCTTTCAACGTAAAGCTCTTAAGCTTGGTGAAATGAGCGATTTCTATCTCTATAAGAAAAAACACATCATCGGCCTTATCCGCGTGTTACGGTTAGCGATTGTCCTAAATGGACAGCGCAATGATGATCCACTTCCCGAGATTCGCTTAAGTGCCAAAGAAGATCGGTGGCAATTAACATGCAATGATCCGGCTTGGCTTGAAAACAACAAACTGCTGCACATCGATTTACTCAGTGAACAAGCCTATTGGCATAAAGTTGGTTGGACGTTAACGTTTTAAATAAAGTGGGTCAAAGCCTAGATTTAACTGCTGGCATGCGCGGTAAACACGGATCACTTAATCCCCACTTTGGCCAATTCTTGCTGCGCGACCTCAGCAGAAATGGCTAAGTAACCTTCTTTGCTAACCAGATCTTGTCCCTGCTTAGAAAAGATAAAACGCACAAATTCTCTTTCCAGCGGCATTAATGGCCGCCCTGGGTGTTTGTTAACGTACAAATACAGATAACGAGATAAAGGGTATTCACCAGACAAAATATTATCGTGTGAGGGATAAACGTAATCTCGTCCTTGGCGAGCAATCGGGACCAGTTTCACTCCAGAAACACGATAGCCTACCCCAGAATAGCCTAATGCATTAATCGATGAAGCAACCGACTGCACCACAGAGGCTGAACCCGGCTGTTGATTGACATGGGCTTTAAAATCACCGCCACACAACGCGGTTTGCTTAAAATAGCCGTACGTTCCCGATACCGAATTACGTCCAAACAACTGCATGCGTCGCTGTGCCCACGAGTAATCTAGACCTAATTGTGACCAACGGTTGATCGATTCTGTGGCCCCGCAACGTAACGTTACTGAAAAAATCTGATCGAGCTCGGTAAAATTTAACCCCTCGATGGGATTATCTCGATGAGCAAACACACCAATCGCATCAATCGCAATCCGTAACTCAGTCGGCTTGTAGCCATGGGTGCGTTCAAACGCTTCAATCTCTCGTAGACGCATAGGTCGACTCATCGGTCCAAATTGCGCAGTTTCTTCCGTTAAAGCTGGAGGTGCAGTCGATGAGCCTGATGCTTGTACTTGAGCATTAACATTAGGATACAGCTCATTAAACGCTTCTGCCCAAAGTGTTGTCAGCCCGGCGAGAGTATCCGAGCCCACAGAAAGGACACTCCCCGATATACCCGGTACGCGATGATAATCGGCGAGTGATTGCGAAGCTCCTGAGCTGAACGGAAAACTCGCCATCATCACCACCAACCAACGTCTTAATTGCATTTCACCACCAAACGTTTCGGTAACACAAACGAGAAACAGCTCCCAACGCCAACCTCACTGCGAATATCTAAATGGCTATCGTGATGGGAAAGCGCATGTTTGACAATCGCCAACCCCAGACCACTACCACCGGTATCGCGTGATCGCGCTTTATCCACTCGATAAAAACGCTCGGTTAAGCGATGCAAATGCTGAGCCGCAATCCCTTCACCACGGTCTTCCACTTCAAACAACGCCCCTTGTTCAGTATTTTGCCAGCGAACCTGAATCTCTGCGCCCGCTGGGGTATATTTCACGGCGTTATAAACTAAATTAGAAATAGCGCTACGCAGTTGGTCTTCATCGGCTAAGACTTTAAGCTGTTTATCAACAGTAAAACGAATCTGATGAGCCTGTTCACCACTTAAACTTAACGCTTCTTTTTCTAACACCTCAAGCATCGCTGGGACATCAACTTCTTCATCCAACTCATGAATGGGCGAAGCCTCAATTTTCGATAAGGTGAGCAATTGATTAACTAAACTCGACATCCGATTCAACTGCTCGGTCATCACTCCGTGGGCTTTCGGCCACATTGGACCGAGTAGCAGCTCTGGGTCTTCCGTCATTTCTAAGTAACCTTGCAGTACCGTCATTGGCGTGCGTAACTCATGCGATACATTAGCAAAAAAGTTTCGTCTCATGCCTTCAAGCTGCTTCACCTGAGTCACATCACGTACGACCATTAAATGTTCACCTTCGGTATACGGCACGATACGTAGCTCTAAAGATCGCTCAACATTCAATGGCGAGTGCATGGTCAACGGTTCTGAAAAATCATTTTTCTGCAGATAATTGATAAAACCTGGCGTGCGGATCAAATTGGAAATCGGTTGTCCAGCATCATCGGGCCAACGAAATCCCAACAAATACTGCGCTAAGCGGTTGCACCACACAATATTGCCTTCCGCGCGAAACACCACCACCGCATCAGGTAACGATTCTGCACCATTACGAAAACGGCGAATTAAATTGGTGAGCTCTTTGCGCTTTTTGCGTTGCCGCTGCTGCAAACGATAAATACCATTAAACAGCGACTCCCAATTCCCTGAACCAGAAGGGGGTGTTAAGCGCTTTTCATCCCACAACCAAGCCGAAAATCGCACTTGATTATGCAAATGCCAAACCAGCTGTAATGCCGTTGCCGCTAACAGCAACCAAGGCATATGCCCAAATACCCAGCCAACAATCAGCCAGGGAAGGTAAAAAAAAGCCAGCTCCCAGGCCAGCTTTTTCCAAGTTAATCGTTCAACCATAATACTCCACAATAGGCTTACTTAAGCTTTGGTTGAAAACCGGTAGCCAGCGCCACGCACGGTTTGGATAAGCTTATCATGTCCGGCTTCTTCTAGAGCTTTACGCAAGCGGCGAATGTGCACATCCACCGTACGATCTTCAACATAGACATTGGTGCCCCAGATGTTATTCAGCAGTTGCTCTCGACTGTATACGCGCTCTTGGTGAGTCATAAAAAAGTGCAGCATCTTAAACTCGGTCGGTCCCATCTCTAGCGCCATATCATCAGCGGTCACTCGGTGAGACACCGGATCCAATTTTAAACCTTGCACGTCAATGACATCTTCTAATGAGGTAGGAGTAACACGGCGAATAACCGCTTTTAAACGCGCAATCAACTCTTTCGGTGAAAACGGTTTGGTAATGTAATCATCCGCTCCTACTTCTAAACCACGAACTTTATCTTCTTCTTCACCCCGAGCGGTCAGCATGACAACCGGAATGTTACGTGTTAACTCTTCACGTTTCATGTGTTTGATAAAGTTAATCCCGCTACCGCCGGGTAGCATCCAATCGAGCAGAACAAGATCGGGGAAAGGTTCAGCGAGCTTAGTCACCGCGCTATCATAATCTTCAGCTTCCACTGCTTGATAGCCTTTTTGTTCAAGCACAAAACACAACATTTCACGAATGGGTGCTTCATCCTCAACGACCAGAATCCTTCTAGACATAATTGAATAACCTTTGTTATTAATCAACGCTATGCATTATGGGAAATGATTATGACACTTTTGTGACCTTTGCAAACTAATTTTCATATAAAGTTCACGCTTGTGTACGGTTTACGAGGTGATTAGCGTGACCAAACTCCGCTAACCAATCGTCATTTCGTGTCGTAAGAGTATAAGACATTAATCGTCAATTCCCCTATCATAGACGAATTGTGAACAACCAAAAGAAGCGCACTATGTGGTTTAAAAATTGTATGGTGTATCGCGTCAATCGTGATATTCCCTTTAATGCGGATCAACTGGAAACTCAACTAACGGAATTTCGTTTTAGCCCTTGCTCTAGTCAAGACAAACAGAAGTTTGGCTGGGTGCATGCCCTTGGTAAACATGGCGATATGATGACGCACGTTAGTGATGGACGAATACTGATTTGCGCCAAAAAAGAAGAAAAAATGCTCCCAGCATCGGTGATCAAAGAGTCTTTGAATGCCAAAGTCGACACCATTGAGACGCAAGAAGGTCGACCACTCAAGAAAAAAGAGAAAGAGACCTTAAAAGAAGAAGTCATGATTGATTTGCTGCCGCGAGCCTTCACTCGTAGCCATTATACCTACGTACTCATCATGCCTAAAGAAGGGTTAATTCTGGTCGATGCTAGCAGCTATAAAAAAGCCGAAGATGTTCTGGCTCTGCTGCGCAAAACCATGGGCAGCTTACCCGTTGTACCAGCAATTCCTGAAGTTGCGGTCGAAACCACATTGACTCAATGGGTCAAGGACGGCAACGTACCACAAGGCTTTACGCTCTTAGAAGAAGCAGAGTTAAAATCCACCTTAGAAGATGGCGCAACCATCCGTTGTAAAAAGCAAGAGCTGACTAGTGATGAGATCATCAGTCATATTGCCGCTAATAAAGTGGTGACTAAGTTAGCGCTCAACTGGCAAGAGCGGATCAGTTTTATTCTGGCCGACGATTGCAGCTTAAAGCGTTTGGCATTTAGTGATGAGCTCAAAGACCAAAACGAAGATATTCCAAGAGAAGACCAAGCGGCGCGATTCGATGCGGATTTATCGTTAATGTGTGGTGAATTTTCTGCTCTATTACCTAACTTATTTGATGTATTAGGCGGCTTACCGTCAAACGACGCCTAACGGCCTATTCAGGCTGGTATCTCCAGCCTGAATCCTTTCTCTTCATCCTTCCACGACAAGACCAAGACGCCAAGGGATAATAACCTGAAAAAGAGTATGGTCACCGCTTACCTTTTGACGTAAAATTTGCGCCCTTTCCAATACCATGAGGTGGTATTGGCCTGACTTGAAATCAGATTGAGAAGCTAATAATGAGTACAACATCCCCTTTCGTTCCTGAGCTACTGTCACCTGCCGGTAGTCTAAAAAATATGCGTTATGCCTTTGCTTACGGCGCAGATGCTGTTTATGCCGGCCAACCGCGTTACAGCCTACGCGTACGTAATAACGAGTTTAACCACGAAAATCTGCAAATCGGCATTAACGAAGCGCATGCACTGGGTAAAAAATTCTATGTGGTGTGTAATATTCAGCCACACAACTCAAAATTAAAAACCTTTATTCGCGATTTAAAACCGGTTATCGACATGGGACCGGATGCATTAATTATGTCCGATCCCGGCTTGATCATGATGGTACGTGAAGCGTTTCCTGAGATGGCGATTCATTTGTCAGTACAAGCTAATGCGGTTAACTGGGCAACGGTTAAGTTTTGGTCAACCCAAGGTGTCGAACGCGTAATATTATCTCGCGAGCTGTCACTGGAAGAGATCGAAGAAATTCGCCAACAATGCCCAGAGACTGAGCTAGAGATCTTTGTTCATGGCGCACTGTGCATGGCCTATTCGGGCCGCTGTTTATTATCAGGCTACATGAATAAACGAGACCCGAACCAAGGTACTTGCACCAACGCTTGCCGTTGGGAGTACAAAGTTGAAAAAGGCCAAGAAGATGCGTCAGGGCAAATTGTCGAACAGTTCGATCCAAGCGCCGCCCAAGCGATTGAAGTACAAACAGAGCGTCCCGATAACACCTTAGGATTAGGTAAACCGATTGATGATGTCGTGCTGTTGTCTGAAAGCCACCGCCCTGAAGAAAAAATGGCCGCGTTTGAAGATGAACATGGTACCTATATCATGAACTCAAAAGACTTACGCGCCGTTCAGCACGTTGAACGTTTAACCAAAATGGGCGTTCACTCGCTCAAAATTGAAGGTCGTACTAAGTCATTCTATTACTGCGCCCGAACGGCTCAAGTTTATCGTAAAGCGATTGATGATGCCGTCGCTGGCAGACCATTTGATGACAGCCTAATGGGCACCTTAGAAAGCCTCGCGCATCGCGGCTATACCGAAGGTTTCCTACGTCGTCATACTCATGATAGCTACCAAAACTATGACTATGGTTACTCTGTCTCCGATAGTCAGCAATTTGTCGGTGAGTTTACCGGTAAACGCCGTGGTGATTTAGTTGAAGTGGAAGTGAAGAACAAGTTCTGTGTCGGTGACAGTCTTGAGTTGATGACCCCTAAAGGCAATATCATTTTTACTCTTGAAATGATGGAAAACCGCAAGTCGCAAGCCATTGATGATGCAAAAGGTAATGGTCACTTCGTGTTTATTCCTATGCCTGAAGACTTAGATCTTGAGTACGCGTTATTAATGCGTAACCTCAATGCCGGTCAAGATACTCGCAACCCAACAGGCAAATAATCATGGCACTATTGATCACAGACAAATGCACCAACTGTGATATGTGTGAACCAGAGTGTCCAAACGGCGCCATTTCGATGGGTGAATACGTTTATGAGATTAACCCAGATTTATGTACCGAGTGCAAAGGACACTATGATCAACCGACCTGTCAGTCGGTGTGTCCGATCAATAACTGTATTATTACGGATCCTCAACACATTGAAAGCGAAGAACAACTGCTAGAAAAATTTGTTATCCTTCAAGGATTAGCTTAGCTATTTTTTTAGTGGTTGCTTGATAAAAAAATCCGCCAGTGAAGGCGGATTTTTATTACTGATTAATTCAACTTATTTACTTAGCGACGGCGACGGAACCACCCTGCCAAGCCGATTAACATCAATCCAAACAAGCCCGCGCTTCCTGCTGAACCGCCAGTACCATCATATTCTGGAATGACGCGATCTGGCTGTAATCCTTGCTGACGAGCAACTTTAATCGGTAAGCTGACCGAGCTTCCTTCAACGGTTTGCAGGGTGACTTTAGGAGCATCGCCACTACGCGTCGCCACTTCTGTTGATTCTTCAATCACTTGACGAGTTAAGTGAACGTGAAGCGTATATTCCCCTGCCGGAATGCCAAACACGCTGGCTTCGATCATTTGTTGGCCGTCTTTGGTTAATATTGGCTGTGGGATACGCGCCAATTGCGGTTCACGTAACCCTTCAAACGTTAACATTACCGTATCACCTTTTTTCGCATCAGCAGGGATCGCTAATGGAATATCGATACGACTATTATTAATCGTCACTACAACTGGCTGATTACCATCACGTTCACCGACTTTATAGTCAAGGACTAATAACACAGGATCATGATCCGAAGATCGATAATGAGTGATATTCATCCGACCATTATTATCATGATGGAAGTTTTGCCAATGATTGCCTTTATGAGGACGACCATTATTTTGCTTACTATAGTCATACAGCGGTGATTCAATACTGTTGATACGCCAGTCAATCGCATCGACTAAACGATGACGTAATGAAGGTGAAATCAACGCATGGTCAAGCGAACCTAATTCATCATTAAATGAATAACTCCAGCTCTTTGGACGATCAAATTTCTCATCTTTATAAGGTACAGCATTGATATAACCAAAGGTACGATCAATACGAATGCCACTTAAATCACTAAACTGTGGGCGCTTACCAATATAAGTATCTTGACCGGCATAAAGCGCTTTACCGGTTGGATTAGCGGTTAGCACTAACATCGGATCTTCCATAGCGTAAGAGTTTAAGTCGCCTAAAATCACCTTATCACCTGGAATTTTGTCGAGCTGCTTACCCAATTCATACGCGGCGGCAACCCGGAAATGCTCACACTGTCCTTGGAAATCAAGGTCTGGTAGGCTATCACCTGGTTTAAAGTTAGGGAAACTTTCCCATCCTCGCCAATCGTCAATACAGTTCGAACCTTTGGATTTGAAGTGATTAGCCGATACCGTTAAACGCTTACCTGTATTATGAACCATAAAAGTAGCCGTTAAAGCGTCACGCTGTTGAGCTCGACCACTACTAATAGGTCGACCCTGTGAGTCTAGATACACTTCTCCAGTTTCTGGATTGGTAATCGATGGTGCATTTTGATTGGGTAATTCAATAACTCGGCTATCAATCAAGGTCACTTTATTAGGACGATAGATAATAGCGTTGGTAATGGCATCCGTACCAATATGATCATTATGATCAAAGACTAAATCGTTATTAGAATCGATGGCGATGAAACTATAGCGATTATGAATCGAATCACGGAAATGACGATGCGTATAGCGATCACGAGTGTATTTTTTATTGAGCTCATCCACTAATTGAGCAATCGCTGAACGCGTACCAAATCCGTTATTTTCCATTTCTAACAAACCGACGATATCTGCATCCATACGATACAAAGCTTCAACTATCTTGGCTTGTTGCAACTCAAACTCTTCCATGTCAAAGGCACCACGGTTAGTACCATGGCGGTTTGGATCGCCCGCAAAAGGCGAGTTGAAGTAGTTCAATACGTTTTTAGAACCAACAACTAACGGAAAACGACCTTGCTCATGACGTTGATAACGGTATCGATCAATCTGATTTTGGTTTCCATTCTCTGGGATCTTATTTAAATTTAAACTTTGTAACTGCCCATCAATATTAATCTTATATTCTGGATAGTTAGTGCGTCGAATATCGTTATGCTTGAAGTTTTTATTGGTTACTGTGGTATCAGACTCTGGGATCACGAGACGATATTCACCACGGGTGTGCACTAACATACCGGTAATATCCATCACACTATCATTAACTAAGATGGCATTACGATTTGGGTTGTCTTTAAATTCAGGGAAATAAGGGATCTCGCCATCAGGTGCTTGGCGATCACTCTCAACAAAGACACGTCGGCGTTGGTTCTCTTCAGCTTGTTCTTGAGAGGCTTCACTACCTGCCACATGCAGTTGGTTTGGCTGCATATTAACTCGCTCATACGCCAATACCATATTTTGTCTAAACGAACCGAAATCAAAACTAAATGTACGAGTGACACGCATATCTTGCGTTCCCTCTTCAAGTGGATTGACATCTTTCGGTAGCTTGATCAGCATTCCTTCATGGCGCTCGAGAGTGCGGCTAAAATCTAAACGACGCTCATCACCGTCACCCACATAATCACTCTCATGAACTTGCAATGGCGTAACTCTTGGAATATTGCCAGTACTAATAACATCATAATCATTAATAAAGTTATTCGGTGTGCCACTGGCTAAAAGACGAGTCATGCCAAAATATTCTTGAACATGTGCTTCAAAACAAATTTCTTTACCTATATCTTCTGGTGACATACTCGCGGTATCCATACGAACAAAAACGCCATCCGAACCTGCTCGATCACCCGCTAATTTATCTTGTAGATAAACACCTCGCCAATCTCCTACACCTTTAGAATACTGCGCTATCACACCAGTAATTTTATAAGGTTTAGAGCTCCAAAATCCTCTATCTACATAAGGTGATGAATCTCCTTCACCTTGGATCTGACGGATGGTTTTGATTTCGGCATTAGAAGTATCGCAAACACCAGGCACTGGTGGTGGCTCTGGCAATTCACTGGCGTTTTCACCATATAACGTTCGGTCGCCAAGTCCAACAAAAGTGAAAGGCTGGTATTCATGCCAATCTGTTGATCTCCACTCTTGCT
The DNA here is from genome assembly GCF_009904835.1 of Vibrio sp. V33_P6A3T137. Taxonomy (NCBI): domain Bacteria; kingdom Pseudomonadati; phylum Pseudomonadota; class Gammaproteobacteria; order Vibrionales; family Vibrionaceae; genus Vibrio; species Vibrio sp. V33_P6A3T137. The sequence goes on from NZ_WXWK01000035.1 coordinate 21,725, forward strand.
GCGGTGCGATGTCTGGTAATCGGTGGAAGGTACGGCGATATCCCCAACCATTAGTACTATTATTAGTTCCAGGTATAGGTTGAGATAACCCCACAACATCATGAATATTCGCTTCTGCGACTGCAGCATCATTAGTTATGATGGTCGCGATGAAAACCTTATCATCCCCATTAAAAGGAAGGTTATGAGTTTTGGTGATAGCAGCTGAGTCAATCGCATTTTTGAGCTCAGCACCAGCACTACCATTATAAACCACTAACGATTGTTTAGGTTGTAGGGTTAATCCATTTAAGACATCGGCGAAGTTAAATAACGGTCCACCCGCATTTGTTGCTCCAACGGTATACAACGCGGTATTTTCAAAAGTATGGGCTGTCGTTTCACTGGTATTAAGAATTTCAATCGCTTTATCATTACCGGTTCCCATGACATAACGAGAAATCACAATATCATTTATATCTGCCCAAGCGGATGCACTCAGCGTCAACGCAATGGAAGCAGTTAAAGTTTTTAATTGGGTATTCATATTCTTTGCTGTCCTTGCTGAAGACTAGAAAAAGATTCTGGCTTTGGCGTAGCTCTCATAATGAGCTTCACCAATATTGGCTTCTAACTCAATCACGGCTGAACGTGATGGCTTGTAACGAACACCTACCGTTTGCCAAGTGCGGCTCGCCCCCCAGCTATCCCAACGATCTTGGTGTTCATCCCAGTACTGATCAAACTTGTCCCAGCTTTGATACTTTTCGTAGTTAACCGAACCAATCAGATCCCATTGTGGAGTCAAACTGTACTGTACGGAGATTAAACCGCCTTGATTTTTAAGCTGCTCATAGTTGTTAAACTGATACACAGCAGGCTTATCACCAACGGCTTCTTTAATTAATGTGCGTCGCTGAGCTTCATCTTGATATTCAATAAAACCATTGACGCCGAGTAGGATATTGTCTGATAAGGCATAACGAAGGCCGATACCGTAGAGAGTTTTCTCCCCCAAACGAGATTCACCACCAGAGCCATTACGCTTTTCTGCTCCGAAAACAATCGAGAGCGGATCGGAGAAATACCCTACATAGCCATTGACTAAGTTGCCTAACGCAGCCCCAGATGAACTTTCAGCACGGTAGCTGTAAGAGAGGCCAACGCGAATCAAATCAAAATAATGTCCTTCGTATTTAATCGTACGTGATTGATCACCCGCTTCTTGAGTTTCAACGCCGCCTTCAATGGTTAAGTCACCAAACGCATCGTAATCATCAAAAGCGGTATCATTAAGACCAATTTCAATATTATGCTGAGGAGATAGGCGGTAACCTAGCCAAGCTTTATCGACCTCAGTAACCATATCACCACTACCATTGGGCCAATTTTCACGCACATAATCGAGCTCTAAGCGATAATGAATTCCAGATACTTGACCTTTTGCACCTAACGTTGCCAACGTATCATCAATAAACGATTCATCACTATTAAACTGATTAAACTTGGCTTTATTGCCAAAATATCCGCCAACACCCACTTCTCCAAACACATCCATATAATCACCATTATCAGCGCTATAAAGTCGAGCAGCGTGGCTCGTTGCCGATAATGCTAAAAACACGGCGGACAGCGCTAAAGGCAACGCTGATTTCCGAGAATGTATTACTCGCATGCCATTTTCCTTGCTATAAGTCATCTTGATTGCTTAACGTGAGGTTAATCACAACAGCTTGTAATATTAACTCAATCAATGTTTTAATTTTGTGACAGCAAACACGATAGAGTAAAAACTCAAGTTACGAATAAATAATTGACAAAAAATAAACCAATAAAATACATATGGTTAAAATGCCATTCTCATCATTAACGCTAAAGATCACTTGACAAAGATTTGAAATCGCTCTCATAACCAAGCGATTTCGTGACCATTGGCAAACGTTTGCTATTGATTGGATTGGTTTTTATCAAGAAAAAATCAAAAAAGAGAGTTTGGTTCAATAAACAACATGAAGTGCAAATAAAAAGCCCCTAGGGATAAACCTAGGGGCTGAAGCATGAAGAGTAGAGGTTAACGAAAAACTCGTTTAGGGATACATGCCTTTACCAAATAGATTAAAGACTCGCGCTACACCTTGGGTGAAGATCATCGGTTCAGTGAGAATGGCTAAACATAAGCAATCTTGCCCCGCATCGGTTTGTGGTGCGTGGCAAATAGAAGCGTCACGCTGGATAAAATCGCCGACCTCATAATGCCCCTCTTCATCACGGAAACCACCATGCAAAACCAAAGTAGATTCGATGCCCTTGTGGGTGTGTTGTGGCACACTCACTGCCTGATTAATGTACATTAAACTCATGCGCACTTTATCTTCGCTGGGTAAAGGAAGTGAGTAAACCTTACCACCAAAATTGCGCCATTTAGTGTCGGCTGGAATCAAACGTCGTAGAGCAGCAGGAATCGCAATCGATTTACCATTAACCTCAATGGTCATCGGTAAAGACTCTGAGGCCGATACTGGCGCACTTGGCACTGGAGTGGTGATAATCTCTGTCAGCATACCAGTCCAATCATCGGTCGATAACTCTTGCTCTAGCGCAGCCAGTTGCTCGCCTTGTTGCTCTTCAAATTTTTTAACCACCTGACGACAATGAGCACACAACTCAAGATGAGTCGCCAGAGCGATTCCATGACAAGCATCAACATTGCCTTTGGCATACGCTTCAAGTAATGATAATTCTGGATGATAACTCATAACGGCTCCGCATCGATCGAGGTTCTTAGTTTTTCTACAGCTAACCGTAGACGTGATTTGACGGTCCCAAGAGGAATATCAAACATTTCCGCGACTTGTTGGTGCGGTAAATCTTCTAAATACACAGCTCTTACGACTTTTTGCTGTGATTCTGGTAGTAAATCAAGAAACTTAACCACTTGCTCTTTCAGTCTTTCATGCTCTGGCGAATAGTGGTCGATTAAATCTGGCGGACAGTAATCGGTTGGCCAAATATCATCAGCAAGCACGTGCAACTCCCTTCCCTTTTGCTTACGCATTAAGTCGTAGCAGAGGTTACGTGCAATCGTGTAGACCCATGTTGACAGAGAGCTTTTCTGACTATCGAACAAATGCGATTTTTGCCATAACGCCGCCATCGTTTCTTGAACAATTTCCATCGCAACCTGCTCATTGCCTAACTGCTTAATCACAAACTGTTTAAGACGGGGAGAAAAAAAATGGAACACGACACCAAAAGCGGCTTTATCCTGTTGCTGTACTTTTTCCATACAATCAGCCCAATCATCACGGGTAAAGGTTTGTGGATTTTGACTCGTCATAGGATACCTGTCCTTGCAAAACCTCGGCTTGAGATTTCTCCCCAATCACTCATATTACGTAAGTAAAGTCATCGTGGATCACTGACTGAGTAATGATGGAGATTTCAATACCTAGAGAAAGATTCATTATATACCCAAATGGCTGAGACGGGCAGAGTAGACTCGTGTTTGTCCTATGCGACTCTTATCCCTAAAAAGTTAAACGTGGTTATTAAATCATCCACACAATAAAAGAAAGCGATAGCTTCGCACTATCCCTGACCAGAGCAATCATCATAGATTTCAATCGTCTGTGTAAGAAAAGACAATGCCGGATGACAGCTCTCATGATCGACCAAGCCCTCCCACTGAGCTTTTGATAAGGGGAGAATCTCCAACCAACGCTGAGCAACCCAACTCGCATCATCAAAAAAACGATGTGAATACAGTTGCCCCACTTGCGGAAACTGTTGGTAAATTAGCTGTAACTGCTCGCTCAATAATAAGTGGTGGTCAGACAAAGGTGTGGTGGACCAGTTAGTTAACCAACGGACGGTGGCTTTGCGTAACCCATCCGACTCACTGCGTACTTGTTCAATAAAAAAACGCTTAATGCCAACAACGGTGACCCCTAATAAACCGTCGTCTAAGGTTTCAAAATCAACAATCTTAACCCAAGTACCGAGGTACGAAAGCTGGTGACGTTTGACTGCAGATTTATTATCCAATAAACAGACACCAAATCCGCTATTGGCTTTGCTGCATTCCGCAATCATTCGTTTGTATCTAGGTTCAAAAATGCGTAACTTCATTTTACCTTCAGGCAATACAACCGAACTCAGTGGAAAAAGCATAATTTCTTGCATTATTCCTCCCTCTATTTTTACTGATGTTTCTCCTGTTTACGAAATAGACAGTTAAGGGATCACTTACCGATTTTGTTGCTTTTGAGAGTGGTTTAAAAAATCCCACCCCACAAACAAAACCAACGAAGATCACACTAATAATGCAACAAAATGAAAAATATATATTCTGATTAAGAAAAATAAAATAGTGTGATACGCATCAATATAAACAAGTAGTTTTGCACTCTCTATCACTTTTAATTGAGAAATTTGTCGCTATTATGCTCGGCAATTAGCAAGGACAACATTCAGCCTTGTAAGTTCACTCAACAAAGAGAGTTCCCCTATGCGTAAATCACTTTTAGCTCTTGGCCTCATGGCTGCTACTTCTGCTCCTGTTATTGCTGCTGACTATTCTGACGGCGATATCCATAAAAACGATTATAAATGGATGCAGTTTAACTTGATGGGTGCATTCGACGAACTGCCAGGTAAATCAAGCCACGATTACTTAGAGATGGAATTTGGTGGTCGTTCAGGTATTTTTGACCTGTATGGTTATGTTGACGTATTTAACCTAACCAGTAACCCAAGTAGCGACAAAGCTGGCGCAGAAAAAATGTTTATGAAATTTGCGCCGCGTATGTCTCTCGACGCGTTAACCGGTAAAGATCTCTCTTTTGGCCCAGTACAAGAACTCTACATCGCTTCATTAATCGAGTGGGGTGGTAATTCAGGTGTCAACAATCAGAAAATCGGTCTTGGTTCTGATGTGATGGTGCCATGGCTAGGTAAAGTTGGCGTTAACCTTTATGCAACTTATCAAGGCAATGATAAAGATTGGAACGGTTTCCATTTTGCAACCAACTGGTTTAAGCCTTTCTACTTTTTTGAAAATGGATCATTTGTCTCTTACCAAGGTTACATTGATTACCAATTTGGCATGAAAGAGGAATATTCATCTGCAAGCAATGGTGGAGCAATGTTTAACGGTATTTACTGGCATTCCGATCGCTTCGCAGTTGGTTATGGTTTGAAAGGCTATAAAGATGTATTTGGTATTAAAGACTCCAGTGCATTCAAATCAAGCGGCTTTGGCCACTACGTAGCCGTTACCTACAAATTCTAATCATTTATTATTCAGCAAAAGGGAGAAGCATCGGCTTCTCCCTTTTTTATTGAGTCGCACTGATTTTTTTGACGGTATCGAGCAAAAAATAAAAAGCGGTCCTTCATCTAAAGAACCGCTTTAATAATCACAAATTTTTGCTTAACCAAGATAACGATTAATTAACTCGATTCAAGGTCACTACTGAGTAATCCAGCGCTTCCAATACAGGTTGTTGTTCTGCGATATACTTAACCACAGCACGCGCATCAGTATTACATACGACATTATCCGCTTTACAATTGAGTTCATGACCTTGATAGTGTACTTGATAGCGTCCGCCTACTTCTTCAATGTGACTGACTGGGAAAGCAGTCAAATTACCATCGACATAAGCAAAATCGACTCGACCAGATTGCTCTTTTTGCGCTTCAAATAATGGTGTCCAGCCATCGTTACCGGTCGCGTTATAGCTATTCATCGCCACATTATAGATTTTATTATCCTCTAATGGGCTCCAGATTGGCTCATTCAATGTACCGGTATTAACTTCAATTAAACTGAGAGTCCCTGCTTGGTGTTGAACGGTTTCATCAAACACATAACGCAAGTTACCGCCATACGGGAATTTCCCTGCGTGAGCGGTAGGCGGCAACGTTTCACTGACGGTTTTCGCGATCAACGCTTTAATTACCGAACCTTTCACTGGTACAACAGACATAAAGTTAGCAAAAGGCAACATTTCTAACGTCACGTCCCCTTCACGATATTCCCCTTCAGCAATATTGGTGCGAATGCCACCGGCTCCGGTCAGTGCAAAGTCAGCTTTCATTCCTGTCAATTGCACCACTTCATCGCTCGCTGCCCAATAATATTGTCCCAATGCAACAATCGGTGCGACTCGCGAGCCGTGTTGATCAGAATTATTATCACCTGGACGTCGAGCATGGCGAATTTCCTGTGGCACATTAGCGATCACATCACCATACGCTTTCTCAACCGCAGGCTTGTATTGGCTATCGATATGAGCACGCAGTGCGGCTTCTTCGGCGGCTACTGCAATGTTACGCTGACGCTCAATAAAACGGAGGGCTTTACTGCGTTCATCGTCGCTAAAGGCACTCTCTTGCTGACGATTAGCTTGATGGTAAAACTCGTCGTTGGTCAGCAAAGTATTATGGCCAGCACACGAAATCAGTTCGCCGTCACTATCAAACGCGACCGTCGTTTTACCAATCGCTTGAGCAAACTCTCCGGCTTGAACGACACAAGTTTTACTGGTGCCATTCGGGTTAGTGACTAACTGAGCATAAATACCGTTATTGCCCAAACCTAGGTTAGTAAAATCGCCCAATAGTGAGTGAGAGTGACCACCAACAATCAAATCAATCCCATTCACTTTACTGGCAATGTCTAAATCAATCGCATTACCGACGTGGGTGACGGCAATGATGTTCTTAATACCCAGAGCTTGCAGTTCATCAACGGTCGCTTGCGCAGATTCAACCATATCAAAAAATTGAACGTCTCCAGTATTCGGAGCAATATTAGGCATATCATCCAATGCTAATCCGAAAACCCCTACCAACGGCTTATCGGTTGGTAATTGGCTCATATCATCAAAACGCTGTTTCGTATAACCATCGAACGCGTACACGACATAAGGTTTTAGATTGGTTTGATCTTTTAAATCTTTATCTAAACTAGTATCAATATTGGCAGCAAGAACGGGAAAGTTGATCCGATCTAAAAATGCATTCAGTTTTTGGTTATTTAAATCAAATTCATGGTTACCTAGCGCCATGGCGTCGATACCCATTCGGCTCAGAATATCCGCATTCATCAGCCCTTCATTCAATTTAAAGTACGCACTACCCTGCCACGCATCACCGCCATGTAAAAACAGCATGCTTTGATTGTTTTTTTCAGCTTGTTCACGGTAGGTATTGGCTTTGGATAAAATGCGTGGATGGCCGCCAAATTCGTTGTACACACGCTGTTGATTGATATAAAAGCTTGAACGAACCGCATCAAAACTGGAGTGGGTATCATTAATATGGGCAATAGTCAGTTCAAAGGCCGCTTGTTCGGCACTCTCTTTATCTGTTTGACTGCATCCTAATAACGCAAGGGCGATGGTACTGGCGAGTATGGCACGATTAAATCGCATAAATTTATTTCCTTATTTTGCTTAAAGTCACAGAGCCGCTGTAATTTACCGGAAAAAACATTAAAATTCCGTGATATCGCAGGGATTATTTAGTTCAGCCGTTCTATTCAAGGTTTGAATAAATGATTAATTGGTCCACTAGCGCTGACTGCCGATTCGTTTTTTATCGCCATCATCGGCTACTATAAGCAAACAAGCATCATCCGCCCTAACTACAGGTAAACTTGATGAATATCGTTATATTAGGCCCTGGTGCAATCGGACGTTTATGGGCTTATCAATTACATAAAGCTGGCCATCAAGTCTCCTTATGGGGAACCCAACCAGCGGGAGAGCGTTGCCTTATTCTGGATGATCTGCCGCCGATCACTCTCGCTTATAATCAACCAGCGACTCTTGAACAGGCTGACTTACTGCTCGTTTGTGTTAAAGCGTGGCAAGTAGAAACCGCCTTGCTTCCTTTGCTCGATAAGCTTGCTCCACAAACTATATTACTGTTTATTCATAATGGGATGGGGGCACTCGACACACTCACAGAGCCGCTCTCTGATTACCCACTATTGATGGCAACCACCACTCATGGGGCGTTAAAACAGGGCGCACATCATGTTATGCATACCGGACAAGGCACCACCCAATTAGGCGCCGTCAACGCTCAAGGCGAGCGCTGTGATTTTTTGGTTGATGTCCTCAACCATGCTTTACCGCACGTTTTATGGACAGACAATATTCGCTATGCCTTATGGCACAAGCTAGCAATTAACTGCGCGATTAATCCACTCACAGCAATCGAGAACTGTCGCAATGGGCAATTAGCGAACGCTAACTATCGACCATTACTCAATCAGTTAATTAATGAACTGGTGGGCGTTATGCAAGCCGAACAAGTGCCAATCGAACCACAACAACTCACCGAATCTATTGATCGCGTTATCGAAGCAACAAGTCAAAATTACTCATCAATGCAACAAGATATTGCCCAGCAAAGACCAACCGAGATAGACTTTATTACTGGTTATGTCATAAAAAAAGCCGCTCAGCATGGTTTAACGGTTCCCCTGAACCAGCACCTTTATCAACAGGTTCATTCACTACAACAAGGTTGGATATCTTAATGACCAAACGCATATTAGTTCCCATCGCTCCCGGAACCGAAGAAATGGAAGCCGTGACCATTATTGATATTTTGGTTCGAGCGAATTACGACGTCGTGGTCGCTAGCGCGGATTTTTCAGGCCAATTAACGATGAAAGCCTCACGCGGCGTGACCTTAACAGCAGATTGTAAACTAGTGGATGTGGCAGATGAAGAGTTTGCGGCGATCGTACTACCGGGTGGCCTTGGCGGAGCGGAAGTATTTCGCGACAGCACCTTACTGGTGGAAATCGTCAAACAGCAGAAATACGATGGCCGTTTAGTCGCGGCGATTTGTGCAACCCCTGCCGTGATGTTAGAACATCACCAACTCTACCCAAAGGCGATCATGACTTGTCATCCCAGCTTACAAGAACGTATCCCAGAGCAACGCTGGCGCAATCGTCGTGTTACCTTTGATGTTAATCACAATCTCTTAACCAGCCAAGGGCCAGGCACAGCACTGGAGTTTGCGATTGAAATTATTGCTCAACTTTCAGGCAAACAACGAGCTAAAGAGGTTGCGCTCCCCCTGATCCCTCTACCGCAATTGCATTATGATAAACAGGAAGAAGCGTAGCCTTAGGCAATTTCTGTGCGTATTTTTTCCACAATCGCTTTCAGGCCATTGCCACGAGAAGGGCTGAGATGGTTAAGTAATCCCAAATCGGAAAAATACGCATCCATATCAAAAGCCGCTATCTGCTCACCAGTTTTGGCGTTTAATGCGGCTAAAACCACAGCAATCAAGCCACGTACGATACGCGCATCGGAATCGGCGAAAAATAACCAGCCATCCTGTTCATTTTGCTCGCTGACTAACCAGACCTGACTTTCACATCCTGCGACAACGGCTTGATCACTTTTTAAGCTCTCCTCCATAACAGGCAATTGCTTACCCCAGAGGATCAGCTGCCGATAACGCGCTTCCCAACCTTGTAATGACCGCATAGTGGCAAGAATGTGCGCATCAGTAATAGTGAGACCAAACGGATGGTTAGGCAAACTGGACATCAATAATATCTCCGCAACGAATGATGAGTTAAAGGTCTCGACACTGCAGCAACTGACTCAATTGCTGCAGATATTTACGCTGAATGTTTCTGGATAAGTTTATCAATGATCCGGGCAACCGCGACAAAACCAAAGGTTGCGGTGACCACAGTTGCAGCACCAAATCCAGTAGCACAATCCATACGCTTAGGCCCTTCCGCGCTTGATTTAGCGGCGCACACCGTACCATCGGCTTGAGGATATTTAAGTTGCTCAGTTGAAAAAACACACTCAATGGCAAATTTACGTGCTGGATTAGTTGGAAAATGATGATCACGACGCAAGCGATCTTTAAGCTTTTTCGCTAAAGGATCTTGAATGGTTTTCGTTAAATCGGCCACTTTAATCTGGGTCGGATCGGTCTGACCACCTGCACCACCAATAGTAATCACCTTGATTTTATTGCGGCGGCAATAAGCCAACAGAGAGGCTTTAGCGGATAAACTATCAATCGCATCTAAGACATAGTCCATCTGGTTATTAAGGTACTGAGCTTGATTGTCCGAGTCGATGAAGTCATCAATCAAATTGACCTTACAGTCAGGGTTGATCAATGTCACTCGCTCAGCCATGACCTCAATTTTGCTTTTGCCTATCGTCCCCGTCATTGCATGGATTTGACGATTAATATTGGTGACACAGACATCATCCATATCGATCAACGTCAGTTCGCCAACACCAGAGCGAGCCAGAGCTTCCACCGCCCATGAACCAACACCACCAATCCCAATTACGCACACATGAGCGGCACGGAGGATCTCCACTTGTCTATCACCGTACAAGCGGCGAGTACCGCCAAAACGCTGATTGTAATTGTCTGAGGCAGGCGTATCGAGTTCACGCATAACAAGCATCCACACTGTATAAAAGAGGCAAAAAGAAAGAGTGCGATTTATACGCACTCTTGATAAAAAAGTCTAGGCTGTGTCGTGTTATTGTCGTTTTTCAGGTGGCAAAGCCCAAGGCGCTTGTGTCGCTGAGTTCTCTAACCCCAGCTTCCATACCCGGCCAAAGTGCTTGTAATGCCCCGCTTCAATACCAGCGCGATACCCCATGCCATGATACAAATCGAGGTGATTTTGTTTCACAGCGCCGCCAGTATCAAGCACGATCAATAAACGCAATTGATGCACCCCTGACCAGCTTCCATCAGCATTCAATAAAGGAACTTCAGCTAAAATAGGCGTACCCATCGGTAAAATAGTGCGATCCCCTGCTACCGCAGCCATCGGTAATAGAGGGATACCCGCGCTACCCGTGACAGGTGCGGCAGCACTGGGGCGGAAAAAGACATAAGAAGGATTTTGCTCTAATAACTCGCGTACCGTCGGCTCATCATTCGCTAGCACCCACTCTTTAATCGCTTTTAATGACATATTGGCGCGCTCAACCAAACCTCGTTCAATTAAAATGCGGCCGATACTGACATAGGCTTTATTATTTTTACCGGCATAAGCGAAATATTCGAGCGTGTCATCATCTTCAAAATGAACAAAACCGCTGCCTTGCACTTCCATAATAAACGGATCAATCAAGTTGGCGGCATAACCAATTTCTAAGCCTTGCCCAGCGAGTGCACCAGCGTAGATTTCTGCTCGGGTTGGACAGTTATCGCTACAATCCGGTAGAGCGTACACCGGATAACGATAGACTTCATCGGCGGTATGGCGCAGTTCCATTACTGGTGAAAAATAGCCCGTAAAAAGAACATTACCTCGTTTATCGCCTCCGCCCATTTGCGCGGTTTGCACACCAAATTGCGCCAGATCAGCGGGATCGCCGCTTTGCATCGCCCACTCATTAAGCTTTTCATACAAAGGTTGATAGATCGCCGCCATAGAAGGCGAATTAATCACCACTTGCTCACTTTGTGCGGCAAACTTAGAAAAATCACGCGGGGTATTGGAATGGAGCAGCTCAACCTGATTTAAGATATGAGGAAATTGATCATCAGTATATTGTTGCGCGCGGTCGGTCGGCTGAGCACAGCCAAACAGAAGCGCTAACGTAGCACAAGAAAATAATCGTTTTATCACTGGGAGTTATCCATGTTGGGTTTCATCAAAAAGCATGACAAACTCCACAGTGAAGCGCAATGGCTGAATTGTTAACGAAGGTTTTTTTGATGCTTTCCTGACAATTGAAACGTCGGGTTATAATGCGCTTTGGAGACTAGCCGCATTTCTGTGTATTCATCATTGAGCATCCGATATTCCATCTTTTGATCGCCGATATAAAAACTCAAATGCCGCCCGTTAAAGTCATAATGGGTTGTCACCATACGTCCATCAATCATAATCGCATCCTCTTGGACATAAATTCTTTGCGCGGCATACGGCGCGACATTCTGCTCTATCCACAATCCATAAATATCACTTTTTGATGGTGAAAAAGAGTCTGCTAGGCGATTAAACACTTGGCTATACAGCAAAATAACCACCGAGACGCCCAGTACTACCGCGAGGATTAAGATTCGCTCTAACCATTTTTTATTACGGGTTGAATTCGTATTCACTTTCTTCTTCTCTCATCATCAGTGAGTGACTCTAAACCTAACCAATAAGAGTCCCTCGTTTATCACTTCCCTTAGAGACGTTAGCGTAGAACTACGCAACGACACCCCAAGAGATGGCTAAATCTTTTTATTGACTAAACCCATAACAAAAAATCTCCCTATTATCGATAAAACCGCTTGTTAATAGATGAATAAAAAGTCATTATTTAGACATATTTAAACACTTAGGTATGATAAAGTGAAAATTCGTAGCACAGCCTTAGTCAAAGGATTTAGACAATCCGCGCCTTATGTTAACGCTCATCGCGGTAAAACCATGGTGGTCATGATCGGCGGCGAGGCAATAGCAGATAAAAACTTCGCTAATATTATTAGCGATTTAGCCTTACTGCATAGCCTTGGCGTTAAAATAGTATTGGTTCACGGTGCTCGTCCACAAATCAATCAAATTTTGCAGATTCACCAACGAACCACCCCCTACCATAAAGGTATTCGCGTGACTGACGAAGAAGCGTTAAGGTTGGTTATGCAAGCAGCTGGACAATTACAACTAGCGATTACTGCTCAATTATCCATGAGTCTCAACAATACGCCAATGGCTGGCACCCAACTTAACGTCGTAAGTGGTAATTTTGTTATCTCTCAACCATTAGGTATAGACGATGGTGTCGACTATTGCCACAGCGGTCGTATTCGTCGCATCGATATTGACAGTATTAATCGTACCCTTGAGCATGGATCGATTGTGTTACTGGGGCCTATCGCCAGCTCAGTCACTGGCGAATGTTTTAATCTGCTATCCGAAGAGGTCGCGACTCAAGTCGCGATTCGCCTTAAAGCCGATAAGTTAATCGGTTTTTGCTCTGAACAAGGCATTATTGATGAGCAGGGCAATGCGATTGCCGAGCTGTTACCCAATGAAGTCGAACACATTGTCGAGCGTTTAGAGTCATGTCCTATTGCAAAAAGTGAGGACCCAACAGGGACCTTACGTTTTCTGCGCGCGGCGATTGCCGCTTGTCGAGCTGGCGTACCACGCAGCCATTTGATCAGCTACAAAGACGATGGCGCACTGATTCAAGAATTGTTCTCTTTTGATGGCATTGGAACTCAAGTAGTGATGGCGAGTGCCGAACAAGTCCGTCAGGCGAGCATTGATGATATTGGTGGTATTTTTGATTTGATTCGTCCATTGGAAGAGCAAGGTATTCTCGTGCGCCGCTCTCGCGAACAACTCGAACAAGAAGTTCATAAATTTACCATTATTGAAAAAGATCGCTTACTGATCGGCTGCGCCGCTCTTTACCCCTATCCTGATGAAAAAATGGCAGAAATGGCTTGTGTGGCTATTCACCCTGAATACCGTGATGGCAATCGAGGGTTACTGTTACTCAACCATATGAAACATCAAGCAAAACAAATGGGTATTCAACGTTTATTTGTATTAACTACCCACAGCTTGCATTGGTTTAGAGAACAAGGCTTTATTGAGGTCGGAGTCGAATCCCTCCCAGTGGCTAAACAAAGTTTATATAACTACCAACGTCGCTCAAAGATTTTAGTCTTGCGTTTATAGTCCAAGAATAGCCAAGGTACGGCGCGCCCCAAAAAATAGCAACGAACTGCATATTCATTGCACAGTAAATGAACGCTTTATTTCTGTGTAGATTATGGGTAGAATCCGCCTCCTGACGAAATCTGTACAATTAATATACAGATCTCATCCATACCCTCAATGCTTCAGGAAACCAATGCTTGAGGGTACGACCTAACCATCGGTATGCAAGGATTGCTTTTACGACCACTCGTACTTAAGAGCAACAATTGATGAAAACTGTTATTTGTAACTCATTACAAAGCTTTTGGGATATGGCCGATAACCAGTTCCTTGAAGGTCACGCAGTACACTGCGTATTTCCAACCAGCGACCAACTTCGTGCTTTTATCCTGAGCTCTCAAAGCCGCTATAAAATCAAAAACATTACCTTTACTCATGCCTTTTAGCGCGTTCGGCTTACCCTTTATGATGCAGATTGTGGACGGTAAGCCTAGGGTCTATTGACCTTTCGCGATAACGGATTAAGAGACGGTTAATTTAGCCACTAAACCACTGGCACGCTCCGTTTTTAACTGAACCGCGCGTTTCATGATCGGTAAATCACTCAAGAGGATTAATCGTTTTTTCGCACGAGTTACTCCAGTGTAGATCAACTCGCGAGTTAATATCGGACTAAAATCAGGCGGTAAAATCAGTAACGTTAAGTCGAATTCACTGCCCTGGGATTTATGTATGGTCATGGCATAGGCGGTTTCATGTTCAGGGACGCGGCTCGGTAAAATCGCCTTTACACTGCCATCCGGTAATTCAAAATAGACCTTCAAACGGGGTTCGTCTTCACTCCTGTCTAATATGCATAAACCAATATCGCCATTGTATAACCCTAAGCTGTGATCATTACGAGTGACCATCACGGGTCGGCCGTGATACCAAAGCTCATCTTGCATATCAATCAAGCGACGCGCCGCGAGTGCTCGCTCGATGCGTTGATTTAAGCCATTCACCCCAAAATCCCCTTCACGGACTGCGCACAAAACACGACACTGATTGAAACAATCCAGCGCCGCTTTCGCTTGTTGGGCCTGCGTTTCTGGCGCAGCGCTAGAGGGATCAATCATAACGCGCTCAAGACGACGTAAATAGTGACCATACTCTTCAACCACTGTTTGCAACATCTGATTATACTGGTCGCTGGTGAGTGGATGATGAGTAATGTCGCCATAATCCCGTTTTAATACCTCATCGACCGCGCTCGGTTGGCCACGATTGATCGCTTTAGCCAACTGACCAATGCCAGAGCGTACATCAAAGCGGTAGCTTTTTTGCAACATGCATAAACTGTCAGCGATAGGGTTGACGTTCGCTTGCGAATGTCCGGTGAACCCTTGATAGCCGGTTAATGCCGACAGTTGTTCACTTTGCGAACGACTGTATCCTAAGGCCAAAAACGAACAGATATCGCCCAAGACCGCTCCCGCTTCCACAGACGCTAATTGATCTTTATCACCTAACAAAATTAAACGGGCGTGTTTAGGCAGCGCTTCGATCAGTTTCACCATCATGGGTAAGTCCACCATCGAAGCTTCATCAACCACTAAAATATCAAGATGCAGCGGGTTGCGCTGATGGTGACGAAATTCCACGCTGTGAGGGATCGGACCGAGTAATCGATGTAACGTACTTGATTCACTAGGGATCGCGGCTTTTAGCGCCGGCTCAACCGCTAACTCAGCCACGGCTTTACCAATCGACTCTGTTAAACGTGCTGCAGCTTTGCCAGTCGGCGCAACAAGCTTAATACTAGGCATGCTACCGTTTTGCTGAGCTTGAGCGATTAACGCGGCGAGCAATTTGGTTACCGTAGTGGTTTTTCCCGTCCCCGGCCCTCCGGATATCACCGCAAAACGACGCGTAAGCGCCACCGCGGCCGCCACTTTCTGCCAATTAATACAAGCCTGTTGCGGGATCAGCATATCTAAGTGGATCAGATCTTTCACGTGACGAGCTGCGCTGACTACAGAATCAATCGCACTCCAATCCAATTCTTGCGGACTCACCACATCCAGAAAGTCACACACCAGCTGTTGGCGAGTTAATGGGGTCGCCGTGGCGGACTGTGCCAGCAAAGCCTCAAGCAACCGATGGTGTTGACGAGCAAATAAGCCATCGAGCAATGCTTTCAGCTTTTGGACATCAGTAGGCTTTAAGCTCATTGGTGACCCAAAGCTGAGTAAACGCTGCGCTAAGGTCACTTCATAGTACCAATAACGATGCAGATAAAGACGCTGACCATCAAACATTAACGGGACCGCTTCCCCTTGCTGACCAACCAAACTCGAACGCTGCAAAACCCCAAGCCAATCTATGGCTTGCAACTGCTGATTAACCACCAGCGCCGCATCACCAAATAAACCTAACTTGGCACTGAAATCAGCCGGAGTTAAGAGTAATGACTCAGTAGCGGTTGCCTGTTCACGAAACAGTGGCAAGCAAATATGCCCTTTAGCTAACTCTGCGCTGACCAGCGCGGCAATAAAACCGAGCGCTTGGCTATCTTCATCGCCTAATTGAGACCTGCTTTTTTGAGCAATAAATCGCGCAAATTGATAATCCAGTTGGCGTAGCGCCCCCTTTTCGGCTAAGGGTTCCAGTAGTGTCATTAGTGAACCAGTCATAAATCCAACTCCATTTGTCCAGCGTTCGTCGCTCGGACATGAGTGGCTTCTCCATCCATCAATCTGTCCATCTCATCCAGCAGTTCACTACTTGGTTTATTAAAGAAAATACCGTGTTCAGACTGACCATCAATACCGCGTAAAAACAGATAATACACACCGCCAAAATGACGCTGATAATCATAATCGGCGAGACGACTACGCAAAAATCGATGCAGCGCTAATGCATAAAGCTGATATTGCAGATCATAACGATGCTCGACCATCGCCGCTCTTAAACGCTCACCATGATAAGCACCGATCTCATCTCCGAGATGATTGGATTTCCAATCCAACAAATAATATTTACCTTGATGTTCAAATACCAAATCAATAAAACCTTTGAGCATGCCTTGTACAGGATAAAACCCCAGTTCCCCAGCCTTAGCGGACAAGGGATCATAGCGTTGAATTATTCGATTTAAAGCGGGAGCGCTCAGCACTTCGACCGGTAATAAAAACTCCATTTCCACCAATCGTTGTTGGGCGGTTTTTTGATTCAAGCGTAATGCTTTTCCATCGAGCGGCGTAGCTAATACGGTATCAACTAACTGTTGTAAAACCGGTAACCACTCAAGCTCAATGTGCTCTCGTTCCATCAATTCAATGATTCGTTGCTGATTCTCATCGCTGCTGGCCGATTCGGTAAACTCAACCTCTTCAAACAAACTGTGTAAAAAGGTTCCCGGTGTCGCGCCGCGGGGAAAAGTAAAAATAGAGCGTTCTGGTTCCAGTAATAGAGCTTGATTCTGTTCATCGCCCGAATCGATATCAAAACCGGATATTTCCAAGCTCGCCTCATCATAAGCCAGCTTGCTCGAATGTTTTACCAACGCCGAGTAACTGGTCAAACGCCAATGGCGATCGATATGCGTATGCAAAGTCTGAGCTTTCAAGATCGGTTTCTCGGCCACCAACGCCGTGAAGGGTTCGCTCTGTGGTGGCGGAGGAGCGGTGACCACAATAGCATCGCTTACTTGCGCGTTAAGCGCCGAATGGAGTTCGGCAATACCCGCCTCTTGACCATTTTGCAGTAAATAACCAATCGCACTTAAGTGAACGCCTGTCGGCTCTTTAGTCGAGCGGCCATTACGCAGCGGTGCCAAGCCAATAAAACAACCATACACCGCGCGAGTCAAGGCTACGTAGATCAAGCGCAGGTCTTCAGCCAGCCGTTCTTTATCCGCTTGCTCAAGCGCTGCCGAGCTGTCAGTAATATCAAGCACGGTTTGATCGTTGACTGAATCATAATACTTACCTTCGCTGGCCTCTCGATAGCCAGCCACAAATGGCAAAAAGACTAAGTCATACTCCAATCCCTTCGATTTGTGAATGGTGACGATTTGTACTAAGTTTTGTTCCGACTCTAAACGTTGAATCTGCTCATCTCGACCGCCGATCCCTTGCTCGGCATCACTGATCGACTGAGCCAACCAACGCAACAGGCCGTGATCACTCTCTATCTCTTGTCGTGCCTGCTGAAGTAGCTCACCGATGTGCATGAAATCCGTCAATAAACGATCGCCATTCTGCTCTTCCAACCAACGTTCGGCGAGATGACGCTTACTCATCACACTGCGCAGCATCGGCAATACACCACGTTCAATCCACAGTTGTCGATAGGCTTTAAACTCATTGACTGCGTTTTCCCAAACCACTTCGTCATTGTTGAGTGCATCTAGGCTGGCAGCATCGAAAGCAAATAAGGGCGATGCTAAACAGGCGCGTAAAGTACGATCATCGTCTGGGGTTAATACCGCTTGCAATAGGCGTTGGAGATCCTGCGCGACATCACTGCTAAAAACGCTATCACGATTTGAAAGATAAACACTGGCAATCCCTTGTTCGGCGAGCGCTTGTTTGATCATCCGCCCTTCGTTACCCGTACGCACTAACACAGCAATATCGCCAGCTTGAACTATTTTTTGGCCTTTGCCCGTTTCAAAATACGCTTGATGGTGCTGCGCCGCACTCAAAATGGTTTGAATGTGACTCGCACACGCTTTAGCCATACAGGATAGGTATTCATTTTTTGGAAGTGGCTTATCGGCCTCTTGCAGCCAGTAAGTTAATGCCGGTTGACTCTGCCCGTTAAGTAACCATTGTCGCTTATCCGCATTCGGGCTAGCGGCAACAGGCAAAAACGGAATGTCTTGATCATACATAAAAGGGCTAGCAGATGAGCTAAATAACTGGTTAACCGCGCTCACCATCTGCGCACTAGAGCGCCAGTTAGTGCCTAACGTGTAATGCGCACTGACCTGCTGACGAGCTTTGATGTACGTGAAAATATCCGCCCCCCGAAAACCATAAATCGCCTGTTTCGGGTCGCCAATCATCAATAAACCACATTCTGCTTTGGGGAGATAAATTCGGCTGAAAATGCTGTATTGCAGCGGATCGGTATCTTGAAACTCATCAATCATCGCCACTGGATAAAGTGTGCGAATCCGCTCAGTCAGTAAACCAAGCTGATCGTGATCAATCGCAGCCGATAACTGAGTTAACAGATCATCAAACGATAACCACTGTTTTTGCGCTTTGGCTTCAGCGAGCCGATCTCGACAATGGAGGATCGCGTGGGCCAATAATGGCGCAGCTAAACTGATCGGCGTTTGTAAAAACTGCTCAATAATCGTAAACAGAGCATGTTGGGGGGGATTGCCTTTTTTAGCTTTAGCCTCCAGCGCACTTTGAGCAAAGTCTGATAATTCACTGGGTAAATCGAACTGATGGTGAGGCTGATTTGCCCACACATTCAACAACTCTAGCCGTGTTAATAGCGCTTTTTTAGTCGCGGCATGTAAATCAGAGTCTTGAATCGATGAAGGGAGATCGCGACATGACGCCAACCATTGCTGTTTCAAATCAGCAATCCGTGATAGGCCATCGTGATAAAGTGCCGTTAAATCACCCTTCATGGCTTCAACCGATAGCGTTAGCGGAACCCCCGTTAAATAACCACCAATTTTATCCAATAAGGCTTGTGGCGAAGGCCACAAACGACGGACTTCGGCCGCCAGGTTCAATGGTAATGGATAAAACTGACGACGCCAATAATCGGCCACGACTTGCGCTTTCAACTGGCTTTCATCGGTGACAAATTCGTTACTAAATCGGCTTCCTGATTCAAAGGCATTTTGCGTCAGCATCCGCTGACAAAAACCATGAATCGTATAAACGGCGGCTTCATCCATTTGTCGTTCGGCTTGCAGTAATACTTTTGCGACCCCAGGTCGATCGGCATAATCGGCCAACAAACCTTGAATGACGGGATCATCACTAGAACCACGTAAAAAAGCGATTCGCGCCTGATGGATCCGCTGACGAATGCGATCGCGCAATTCAGCGGTTGCCGCTTCGGTAAACGTCACCACCAAAATTTGATCAACCGTCAGCGGCGTTGGATGACGAGTGTCTGCATTGCCATGGCCCAGCAACAAACGTAAATATAAAGCCTCAATGGTAAAGGTTTTTCCAGTTCCCGCCGATGCTTCAATCAATCGCGCGCCATGCAATGGAAAAGTAAGCGGATCTAACGGTGTCACCACCGCTGGTGAAGAGATACTCATAACTCGTTAACCTTTGAATGCACAGGTGTGTACCAGCACACCGATGTAAGACGAAACCCCAATAACGATCTAAACGTAAGCTGGCTTTGCATCATCCGATTAATGCTCAACATCTGCCGCTTGCTGAGCCGCAAGTCTGGGTCCTTGAATGACTAAACTGGCCAATAACCGGACTTGCTCAGCTAACTCTTCATGCCATTGTGGCCAAATACGCGCAATATAAACATTACTGCCTTCACCACGAGTCATATAGCCATCATGAAAAGTCTCCGCCATTTTTTTCAGTGATTTTTCGCGATCATCGACCCACTTTCCACGGCTAAACCCCGCTTCAATACTGGCTAATGCGGTATTAGGAAAATACGCCAACGGTTCGGTCATGCCTTGATAAAATAAACGCACTAACTCCGTCAGTAATGCCTTGGCGTGATCGGCATCCGCGATGGGGGGATAAACCCAATGCTGCACGCCTTGTTTGCGATCGTAACCAATCACATGAGTCGGTTTATTGATTCCCATTGCAGCAAGAGCAAGATGATCGATCCACGCCGCGAGATAATGCTGAGCACGAATCGCACCACTGCGATAACGCATTAATCCAGCTTGATAATTCTTAGTCAGCCAGCCAGTCAGTTGAACCGATTTGCCCTCACCGAATAAATCAAAACGCAGATTGATCTCTTGATCATCAAGTGGTGAGTGACATAAGAAACCGATTTTCTCCGCTAGCGCTTGAGCTTGAGCACGATTAGTCTCAAATTCTAGCTCGCCAAAGGCACCGATCGGTAATTTACCCTGCGCCCGCTGCTCAACCAATAAACGTTCGATCGCATGTTCAGAATTCGGCTGCTCAAGAAAAACATCAAGGAGTTGATCGCGTAATTGATAACTCTCTAGCCCATCCAAAGTAAAAGGCTCTGCATCTTCCATCACTGGCTGCGGCGCTTCAAAGGTGACTTTCAGTCGGCGATTAAAAAAGTATTGCACTGGCAAACGCCAAAAACGTTGTAGCTCTACAAGCTCTAAATTCAGAGGATATGTTGCCTCAATTAAGTAATCACTGAGCGCACGATTAAATTCACCACGGGATTGTCCCTGACGATTAGCCGCAGGTAGCCACTCTTTAGCGTAACTGCCGGGTTGGGTCAAAAATGCGTCTGGACTGAACGGGACCATGGCATGAGTTGTGGTTAACGCATCAACCAATCGTTCCGCCGACCGATCACTGCTCAACGATTGATCGCCCTGCAAGCAGTAATTTTGTTGGCAATACTCCATTAACTCTGCGACTAAAACTGAAGGGACACGTTCAGTATTGTCTTGAATCGAACGACCAACGTAACTGATGTACAACGTTTTTTGTGCCGAGAGCAACGCCTCTAAAAATAGGTAGCGATCATCATCTCTCCGCGAGCGATCCCCCGCTCGGGGACGTCCATTGATTAAATCAAAACCATCTTTCGGCATGGTTCGCGGATACACGCCATCGTTCATGCCCAATAAACACACCGTTTTAAAGGGGATCGATCGCATCGGCATTAAGGTACAAAAGTTCACTTGTCCTGCCAAAAAGCGCTGGCTGACTCGTGTACCTAATAATTTGTTGCGTAGATACTGGATGATGATACTCGGTGCCAGTGCTTGATCGTATTTAGCATCCGCCAGTTGTTGTTTTAATTGCGCTAAGGTATCGCGAATCGATTTCAGCGCCAGCTCACCTTGCAGATCAACCACAAAAAAGTCATCCAGTAGCTCCCCTAACAGCGCTCGCCACTGTTCAATACTCTGAGTGTTGGCGAGCCGCTCACGGTAATCACTCACTCGCTGAATAAAATGCGCCAATTTGCCCGCCAGCTCCGCATTCAATCCTTGCACTTCATTGTAAGGCGCTAAAGCCAGTTCGCCTTGCTCAAATAAGCCCGCAGAGGGCGGCATGGCATAACCGAGTAACATCCGCTCAACGCCAAATTGCCAAGTATTTTGTTCGGTTGGCGGCAGTTCAAATTGATCTGCCGTACGAGCATTTAGCCCCCAGCGAATCCCAGACGCTTCCACCCATAATTTTGCTTGCGCGAACTCTTGCTCATTAAGCGCGAACTTAGCCATCATCGCTGGCGTTTCGAGTAATTCCAGTAACTCTGAGGCTAAGCAACGTGATTCTGGCAAACTAACCAAATGCATAAATGCACTTAAGATAGGACTTTCTTGATCGGCTGTGCGATCTGAAATGGCGTAAGGGATATAACGCTCACCAGGCGCATTGCCAAATACGGCGCTAATCGCTGGGCTATAAGCATTGATATCTGCCACCATGACAATAATGTCACGCGGTTTTAAATCTGGATCAGCATCAAACATGGCCAGCAGTTGATCGTGCAAGACTTCCACTTCTCGCATTGGACTATGGCAGACATGAAGCGAGAGAGAAAAATCATCAACCTCGATGATCTGTTTGTGCAGGCTATTATCAAGTTGCTGATCATCTTGATGTTCTTCTAAATGCAAAATATCCGCTTGCAGGTGATGCAGTAAACTATCCCGAGCAGGGGCCATAAACAGCTCCAGCTCTTCGCAATCCAATAGCGACAGCAAATAGAGATTATCACGGCCCAATTTGCCCATAGAGGCTAATAAACCATTGCCGACCGAAGCTTCGTTATGCTGCTCATCAACAAGATTCGCTTCAATGCCTCCTTTCAGTGGCGATCGCTGACTTTCAACGTGGATTGCATTGGCTTGTAACGCTAAAGTTTTACGCTGTCGACTGTCCAGCTTAGCGAGGGTTTTTCGATCGCGAATATCCCCCCAATAGTGCTGACAAGGGTTGGTAAACATTAGGTGGACATCTATCTGCTCACCTAATGCCTTTAGTGCATCAAGATAACGGGGAGGAAGAGAGGCAATACCAAAAATAAATAACCGCTTGGGTAACAGACGGGTATCTAATGCCCCCTCTGCCAATTGCTCAATAAAGCTTTGATACAGATTGCCACGATGATAATGGGACTGACCTTGATAGACAGTGTCTTGATATAAGGCTTGCCACAATATTGGCTGCCAAGGATGCTCGTCATCGAGTTCTTTAACGACCTCCCCCGCTTCCCACTGAGCGATCCAATCCGGACGATACACCAAATAACCATCAAAAATATCGGCAATTTTCTCTGCCAATTGGTATAGCTTAGAGTGATCGTCGTCTCGCTCAAGATAGCGTTGCAGGGCAGTGAATTGTGGATGAGTGAGTAGGTTTGGCAGCAGACGCATTAACTTCCACGTCATTGCTTCTTTATTAAATGCACTGCGCTGTGGTACCTCAGGCAAGACTTGGGTAAACATCTCCCAAATAAAACTGGCCGGTAATGGAAACTCAAGATTCGCAGCCACTCCCAGCTCTTTGGCTAACGCCATCTTTAGCCATTGCGACATGCCCGAGCTTTGTACCAAGATTTTTTCTTTGTCAAACGGGTGCACTAACGGGTCGTTTTTGATCAACTGCACTAACAGCGTTTTGAGGATTTCAACGTTATTCGAATGATAAACGGTAAACACAATGCACTCACACTACTCTGCCCTTAATAAGGGTTGAGAGTAGCATAAGTGCCGTTAACTGGATAATTTTCCTCGGGTCTGTTAACCCTAATGCATGACGATTATCCCGCCTGACCAGCCAATGAACGAGCTGGAAAATAGAACATCAGATAACGCAGCGCTACGTATCCAACCACCACGGTCGCCACAATCAGTTCAAAGCTGGCAAGCGCATGTATCTGCTGTACATAGTGAGGATCGATATTTACGCTTTCCATCCAATGAGCCGTTTTAAACAGCGCCGTGGCACCAATCACCATTGGAAAGGTAAACGCGGCATAACCGGGGCTAAAAGGTAAACGCAGTAATTGAGTGAACGCGAGGTAAATAATCGCCGTCATCAACACCGCAATACCAAACAGTAAAGCAATGATCACAGGGGAAGGCTCAGCGGTAACCGTTAAATAACCCGCCAAAGAGAGACTCGCTGGCGCTGCCAAGATCGCTAAGGTGGGTTTAGCCGCATCTGGCACTTGATGGGTAAACATAAAACGATAAATCATCATCGGTAGCATCACCGCGTAAGCCAACATACCAAAGATTAAGGTTGCATGAGCAATCGGAGCCAATAGCGGGTTACCAGAAAATGACACGTCAGCCACAATGATCCCCACGGGTGGCACGAACCAACTCGGCACCATATGATGCAGTTCAAACGCTTTAGCACGATGATAAACAAAGCTCACCAAGAAAATGACATGCAGCAACACTGCCAGTAACCACAGTCCATCACCGAAAAATGGTGAAAATTGGCCCACCGAATGAGACACCACCATACACGCCATCGCAAAAGTCGGCACGACGCTGCCCACCACTGGGTGCGCCAAATCTTGGCGGAGTAAATGATTATGCAAAAGAAACTTAAACGCTAAAACAATCAATAACACACTGGCTAGCGCAGCGCCAAGCCACTGACCGTAGCCTTGTAAATTGGCAAGGTTTTCCCAGCTCCAACCTAAACTGGCAATACCTAATGCCAATCCTGCCATGGGAGTGGGCGCTCCCATCACTTTTGTTTTTGCTGCTTGAATCATACTCACCTCAACACGGCTTATTATCGCAATACGCGCATGATACCCTTGCTTAATGTTTGAATATATCTGATTATTTATAACCTACGTTCGATAAAACTAAACAACCTATGGCCAGCCCGATTTCGCTCAAACAACTCAATGTGTTTATGACCATCACCCAACACAAAACGCTAACCGAAGCCGCAGACGCTCTGTTTCTCTCTAAAGCAGCGGTGAGTTCAGCTTTAGCGGAATTGGAGAAACACTTAGGACATGCGCTGTTTGATCGAGTCAACAACCGGTTAATCCTTAATCAAGAAGGACAAAAACTATTGCCTTTGGCCGATGAATTGCTGGGACGCGCCAAAGATCTGCATCATCTGTTTGATCAGCAAAATACCCTCTCTGGGCAATTACGGATTGGAGCCAGTGACACGATTGGCAACCAGTTAGCGCCTTATTTAATTAGCGTCTTTCGCTCCCAATACGATCATCATGCACAAAGCCTATTTATTTCTAATTCAGCACTGATTTGTCAAAAACTGGTCGATTATGAGTTAGACGTTGCTTTAATCGAGGGCAAGACCCTGCATCCCCAATTGATTTCGCGTCAATTTGGTCAAGATGAAATGTGTATTATCTGCGCCCCTGATCATCCGCTCGCCAAAAAATCAACGTTAACGCTCAGCGATTTTGAACAGAGCCAGTGGGTGCTAAGAGAGGCCGGTTCTGGTTCTCGAGAATTTTTTATGCGCGTCGTTGCGCCGCGTATTGAGCAATGGCAAGAGAGTTTCGAGCTCAATACCACCGAAGCATTGATTAACAGTGTCTCAGCTGGATTAGGCCTCGGTTGTTTGTCACAGCTGGCGGCCCACTGCGCGTTACAAGATGGGCGAGTCAAGCAACTGACTGTCCCTCTCGATATGCAACGGCGTTTTTGGGTGTTGGTGCATAAAGAAAAGTACCAAAGTCCGCTGTTGAAAAGCTTTATCGCCTTTTGTCATCAATCCAATGCCTAGCCTCTCAGTTTGATGGCTTCATCTAGACTTTATTGAATAAAAACTGTATAAAAAGCCAGTAATTATTTAGCACAACATAGAGGATGAACCATGGCCGTCATCGTTAAGTACGTGGTGGAGCGCAACGGAGAAGAGAAAATGACTTTTACCTCGAAAGCCGAAGCTGATGCTTATGACAAAATGCTCGATATGGCAGATGAGCTGTTCGAATTATTAGGTAAAAGCGCTCTGATTGAAGATGAAAGTAAACAAGAAGAGTTAGCGCTGTTCTTGGCACAGAACAAAGAAGACGTGCTGGTCGCGCTCGGTGCCAAGCGCAAGCCTACGCCACCGAAAAAACCGAAAGCGGTCGAGAGTGATGACTCTGTCGACGATGCTGCTTAACTGACTCTGACCGCTGCCTAGCAGCGGTTTTTTATCCTAGAAAGGATATCTATCGCTAAAAAGACAGACGATATCGTTCGATGGACGGATAACGTATTGCACCTTTCCTCTGAATAAAACTCTCTTTAAGATAACGATCATCTTACGGTCATTGACCACGAAATTGACACCACCAAAATGGAGAACTCATAATGGCGAATTTTGCCCTAGGCTTTGGTACGGCCACACTCAATCGTGACGGAAAAATCATTGAGGCATTTTTCCCTCATCCAGTTCTAAATCCAAGTGATGATTTAATCAAAGTATTGGCTGATATTTGCAATTATCAATCGGGTAATCAAGTAGTTGAGATCTTACCAGAGCAATGCGGTCAACTGGCTCATGCCTTTGCGACTCATGCTCAAGCAGACAATGCCGCTTTTGCCAGCAAAGCCGCGCTGTCTACTCAACCACTGATTTTGGTGGTGCTCGCTACCGATCAACAACCAAGCTCAATCGCTGAAGGCTTTTTAAAACTACAGCTTATCTCTCATCGTCTCGTGCAACCACACGGCACAGTACTGGATGGCATTTTTGGTCTATTGCATAACATTGCTTGGACCAATGAGGGTCCGATTGATTTACCAGAGCTTGCCGAGCGTCAAATCGAAGCTCGCCTTGCCGGACGTCAATTGAGCGTCGATTGTGTCGATAAGTTTCCGAAAATGGTCGATTACATTGTCCCAACCGGTGTACGTATTGCTGATACCGCTCGCGTTCGTCTTGGCGCACATGTTGGCGAAGGGACGACTGTCATGCATGAAGGTTTTATCAACTTTAATGCGGGTACCACAGGGGTTAGCATGGTGGAAGGACGAATTTCCGCTGGGGTTGTTGTAGGTAATGGCTCTGATATTGGTGGCGGTGCGTCAATCATGGGCACCTTATCTGGCGGCGGCAAAGTGGTGGTTTCGATTGGGGAGAACTCACTACTTGGCGCCAACGCCGGTCTTGGTTTCCCCCTTGGCGATCGCTGCACGGTAGAATCCGGTCTGTACGTGACTGCTGGCACCAAAGTGCGCATGCTCGATAACCAAGGTCAAGAAGTTGAGATCATCAAAGCACGCGAACTCGCTGGTGTCTCTGACCTGTTATTCCGCCGCAATTCGATCACCGGTCAAATCGAGTGTTTAGCCAATAAATCAGCGGTTGAGCTAAACAGTGAGTTGCATAGCAATAACTAAGTCTCATCCAATGAGTTCAACGGCTTAACCCGTTCGATTATCCAAACAAAGGCTAGCGTCAGCTAGCCTTTGTTATTGCACTATTGTTCGCTGATGAACCGAATTAACGGGCAATATTGGCTGGGCTAATCACCACACAAGCGGTTTGCTTTTGCTTACCAAAACCGATGATCTGAGATAGGGCTTTTTTACCAACCGGAACATACGCCGAAGCCATCGCATGCTGTTCAGATTCCGCGTGAGGATCGTGGAAAAAGAAAAACTTTTCACTCATGCCACTTAAAATGATCCAGTGAGGTTCTTTTTTGCCATCAAACCGATAGGTGCTAATCAACAATAGTACGCAAGCCCCTTGCGTCACCCACGCTTCAAGTTGATCCTGAGTTGGTGGAGCATCAATCATCGCCACATCTTGATGAGCCAGTTGCTCACAAAAATCCAGATGCACTAACTCAATCACCTGTTTTTTATTGAGGTCTCGGACACTATCAATGAAAGGGGTACTTTGTGATTGGCTCCATAACTCGACATGAAAACCTCGTTTCGCTGCTGCTAACGCTAAGCCTTGGCCACTACAGCCACCGTGTCCCGCCGCCATGAAAATCGTCGTCGCTTCTCGCCATAACTGAAGCTCTTGGGTGCGACTCAGTTCAAAAGAGGGTCGTAAACAAGAGAAACTCATCAATAAGCAAGCGGCACCACAGGTGAAGGGTGTGGTTTGCACATAAAGGGGCATCGGTAGCAAAATTTTAGGTCCATGAGGAGTCAAACGTTTTTGCATCCGACGACCATCACATAAATCGTCGTAATAATGGATCAAACACTTCAAAGTGCGATAACCCATTTTTTCATATAATTTTATTGCTGCTATATTGTCTTCACGAACTTCTAGCCGTAATGTAGTGAAACCTTGATCAAGAGCAGCACGCTCGCATTGTTCAACTAACGTTTGAGCAATCCTCCGTCCTCTGAAATCAGGTTTAACGGCAATCGAATACAACCTTGAGAGCTGTGTACCTTGATGAAATAGTAGCAATGCATATCCAGCTAACTCCGTACCGGAATCGGCGACAAAAATCACCGAATGGCTAGAATGTAAAAAACGCTTCATTTGACGAGGAGAAATTTTATCTCCATCAAACAGCTGTTGTTCTAACGCATTAAGCGCAGCGAGATCAGTACTTTTCGCAAGACGAAAGTCCATACGACGTCCTTACAGGATGAAAAGAGTGGTTGGCAAGATTGTGACTCAATAATAGACCTATTGATTTAGGAAGAATATAGCGATGGCAAACCTTTTAATCGTGACCGATCAGGCCAGTGACTGGCAACAGTATTTCCCTTCAGAACAAGTCGTCAGCGTTGATCAATATTTAGATGCTGACTGGAAAGCTTCACAGCGCAGCGTACAGGTGGTGAACCTTTGTCGCGATTATGATTACATGAGTACGGGATATTACTGCTCTCTGTTAGCTGAAGCCCGTGGACATCGAGTGATCCCACGTGTAATGGCAATTAACGATATTAACCAGCCGTTTTTACTGTCCTCTGGACTCTTAAAACTTAACAAGCTGTGCAAAAACATCGACTCTATCCACTGTAAAATCTACTTTGGACGCACACCAGAATCTGGTCTAGAAAAACTGGCTCAGCGCCTGTTCGAACAGTTTATGGTGCCAGTGATTGAACTGAAAATGACCAAAATTCAGGGACAATGGCAAATTCACAGTATTGCACCATTCCCTTTTCAAGATCTGCAAGACAGTGAGCAAGATTTCTTCATTGAGTCATTAGAGCTGTTCTCAAGTAAAATCTGGCGCAGACCGAAACAGGAGAAGAAGTATCGCTACGATATCGCGATGTTGGTCGATGAAGAGGAAAAAATGCCGCCTTCCGATCCTTCTGCATTGAAGCGTTTTCGCCGCGCCGCCAATCGCTTAGGTATGAACTTAGAATTGATCTCCCCTGATGATTTGTCGCGTTTGGGCGAGTTTGATGGCCTATTCATTCGCGCCACCACTAATATTAGCAACTACACCTATCGCTTTGCGAAAACAGCGGAAAAAATGGGCCTGATCGTGATGGATGATTCAGAATCGATCATGAAATGTACCAATAAGGTATTTTTGACCGAGTTACTGCAACGTAATAAAGTTCCTGCGCCTAAGAGTGTTATCGTACAAGGGTTTGATAACGATTGGAAAAGCTACTTGATGGGACAACTGGATTTCCCTATGGTGCTGAAAATCCCCGATGGCGCTTTTTCTCGTGGGGTAGTCAAGGTTCGTAATGAACAAGAGCTTGAAAAAGAAGCCAATGCGTTATTTAGCAAAAGCGCGCTGATCCTAGCTCAAGCTTTTATGCCGACTGATTTTGATTGGCGAATTGGCGTCATGAACCGCCAAGCGATTTATGCCTGTAAATACATGATGAGTCGTGGACACTGGCAAATTTATCAGCACCACAGCAGTGGCCGAGTCTCATCGGGTGGGTTTGAAACCTTCGATTTAAAGCAGGTGCCTAAATCGGTGGTGGATGTGGCGGTAAAAGCGGCAAACTTGATCGGTAGTGGTCTGTATGGCGTCGATCTTAAAGAGATCGATGGACAGGTTTATGTGATTGAAGTCAATGATAACCCGAGCATTGATCATCAAGTTGAAGATGCGATTCTCGGCGATCTGCTCTACGATCGTATCATGACAGAATTCTTACGCCGTATTCAGATGCGTGGTTTTTAGTTTATTCTGATTCGATGAACACTTTTCCCCAAGTGATGTTGATAACTCATCACTTGGGTTTATTTTATCAAGGACAAGGATTCTCAATGGATTTTCTTCTCGATCATTGGTCTTTTGCCACGACTCCTACGATACAACTCTCTCTGCATCCCCAAAAAATTGAAGCGGACCACTGGTACCACTGCCAACGAGATAAAGCTGGGTTGCGTGAATGGCTAATCGATAATGCCATTCCTCTTTCTATCGTCGATAGTTTACTCGCCGAAGATACTCGACCTCTATTTGAACAGTACGACGAACAGCATTTTCTGCTGATTCTACGAGGGGTTAACCTGAATGATAATGCCGACCCTTCTGATATGCTCAGTGTGCGTATTCTTTATTATCATGGCGCCTTGATTACCAGCCGTAAGATATCTTCAAAAACCATTAATTTAATTAGCCAAGCACTACAAAAAGGCAATGGACCGAAAAGTCTTGCTGATGTGTTGGTCACTATTATTGATGGCTTAAGCAAAAACATTGATGACTATCTTGATAGCGTCGAAGAGAAAATCACTCGATTCGAAAGTGAGACCGAATTAAGCGATCCCTTAATCCAAACCCATAAAGCACTGTTAAAAATCAAACGCTTTATTAAACCTCAGCAATACGCGCTTGAGGATTATCAAAACTCCAATCTATTGATGGCAAATCATAAGCAATTAAACTTACGACATAGCGTAAATACCATTACTCGGATTAATGAAACCTTAGATTTTTTCCTGAGTGAGTTGGATATTATTAAAGGGGAATTGCGTCAGTATCACGCTGAAAAAATGAACCAAAATACCTATTTATTTTCAGTCATCGCTGCAATTTTTCTACCTGCCAGTTTTTTAACGGGCCTGCTGGGTGTCAATGTAGGAGGTATACCAGGTACTGACTCTCCTATCGCTTTTGGGGTCTTTTGTGCTGGTCTGCTTGCTATTTTTGTGATGGAATTTTGGATATTGCGCCGTTTGCGTTTTTTAACCAATTAAATGGGGACTCACTATGTATATTTTCGGTTACGGAAGCTTAATGAACTCAGCTTCGCGTCAACTGACAGGCCAAACCGGACAAGCGATTCCAGCGATTGTTCATGGTTTAGTGCGTTATTGGGGAAAAGTGGATGATAGCTATCTGATTTCACCTTTAGTGGTTAACCCGGGACAAGGCCAAGTGAATGGCGTACTGCTCGAAATCGATGAGGCTGGATTGGCTGAATTTGATCGCCGAGAACGTGGATATCAACGTATCGCACTTTCTCATCAACACATAGACTGTCAGCATCCTCTTAAAACCGATCAAGCGATTTGGGTCTATGTCACCGAACAATATCAGCCCCCTTGTCCACGCAGTCCGATTGTCCAAACTTACGTTGATACCGTGCTCGCCGGGTGTTTGGAAGTTTCTGAGGCGTTTGCTCGCCATTTTGTCGAACATACCTTAGGCTGGCAAGCACCATGGGAAAATGATCGGTCCATGCCTAAATATGGCAACTTAGCCGGTGTCAACGCCACTGACCTTGAACACATCGATCAACTGATTGCTCAGGTTCGTTAAATATTCAATTCGCGCTTGGGACGATGAACAAAATGTGGGAAATATTCATACGCTTTTTTACGCTCGGTTGGATAAGTTTTGGCGGCCCAGCGGCGCATATTGGCTACTTTCGACACACGTTTGTTGAAAAATTGAAGTGGATGAGCGATCAACAATATGGACAGATCGTCGCTTTAAGTCAGTTTTTACCCGGCCCAGGTTCAAGTCAAGTTGGCTTCGCGATCGGCTATCAGAGAGGCGGATTACTGGGCGCTGGTTTAGCCTTTATTGGCTTTACTCTCCCTTCGATCATACTAATGGTATTACTCGCCACTTTCAGCCGCTATTGGCTTGATACCTCCCAATATGCACTACTGATCCATGGATTAAAACTGCTCGCTGTCGTGGTCGTTGCCGAGGCAACATGGGGGATGTATCAAAACTTTTGCCGAACAAAAACCACCGCCAGCTTAGGTCTGTTTAGTGCGGTCATTTTGTTGTGTTTTCCCGGTATCTTAGCGCAAATCTTGGTCATAATCCTTGCTGCCATCATCGGCATGAAGTGGCTAAAAAATCCGTTTGCCACGACAAGTCTCATTCCATTTCGACCAACGTGGTGGCCTTTAGTTTTATTTGTAGCGATTTTATTTGGCCTACCATGGCTAGTCAGCTCCAGTGCGAGTTTAATGTTATTTGAACAATTTTTTTATGCTGGTAGCTTAGTATTTGGTGGTGGCCATGTCGTCATGCCTCTGTTGCAAAATTTGTTAGCCGATCAAATAAGCAGCGATACTTTCCTTACTGGCTATGCTGCCGCTCAAGCGGTGCCGGGGCCAATGTTTACACTAGCAACGTATCTGGGTTACTACTTGCTACCCGCATCGCCGATCACCGGAGCCATCATCGCTACCATCGGCGTCTTTTTACCGGGATTTTTACTGCTTTTAGGCGTACTCAAACACTGGCAAAATCTTGCTAATATTCCCTCCGTTTCAGGTGCTCTCACCGGAGTCAACGCATCTGTAGTCGGATTATTACTCGCTGCTCTTTATCAACCAGTGTTTATCAGTGCAGTATTCAACGCTTGGGATGTTGCTTTACTACTGATCGGTTTATGGTTACTTAAAATTATGAAGTGGCCCATTCTTGGTTTAGTCATGTTCTATTTGTTAACGGCACTTATTCGTGGCGTTTTGTAACAAAAAGAAGTGATTTTTTGCTGATCAAACACGGTGAATTCCAGCGAATCGCCTAGACTTACTAAAGGCGATGACTATTCCACCGCAAGGGGGGCAAATGAACACGTACCATGAAGGAGAAAAACCCAGCTTCTTTGCTAAAGTGGGCACACTAAACCATCAGTTAACCGATATCCATCAACGGATGCTAACGGTAGAGCCGAATATCGCCCGTATCTCCTTCGCTTTATACGATGAAGAAAGTACCGAGTTAAAAACTTATGCTCACAGCGATAATCAAGGTTTTGAACTGCTTCATTACTCGGTGCCCCTCGATAATCTACCGATTTTAAAAGCGTGTGCACAATCTGCTGAAGTTCGCTATATCAATGATATTTCAATTGAAGTTAATCATACCACTCCGCATAGCCAATGGTTATTTGAACAAGGTTTTCAATCCTCAATGACCTTACCGGTTTACCATGATCAAACGTTCATTGGTTTTATTTTTTTAAATTCAAAACAAAAAAATACCTTTAGCCCAGAAAAATACGCACAACTCAAATCGTATATTGATATCGTACGTTTTGTCGTCAGTTCAGAATACGATTTAGTCCAATCGCTGCTCAATGCAACCAAAGCCATTAACGCTAAATCACCTGAACACTGGTTAGATTCAAAAGAACACAAAGAACGAATTAGTCGTTATGCGCGTGTCATAGCTCTAGAAGTAGCAGCGGTCTACCAATTGGATGATGAGGTAATAGAGAATATCAGCCAGTTTTCTAAATGCCATGATATTGGCAAACTGGCCATTCCGGCAGAATTACTGAATAAACCTTGTTCACTCGGTCAAGATGAAAGACAGCAACTCAATCAACACATCGAAAAAGGTATTGAGATCATCAACGATATTATTGATGACATTGGCTCACCAGAACATCCAAGTATCGCCGTACTCAAAGAGATTGTTGCCTACCACCATGAATTTCTTGATGGCAGTGGTTATCCTTATGGCTTAACCCAAGAAGCCATTCCTATCTCCGCTCGTATTATTGCTGTCGCAAATATTTTCGATGCACTAACGAGCCATCGCCCCTACAAACAAGCTTGGTCTGTTCCATTTGCCTTGTTGGAACTAGAAAAAATGGTCGTATCCGGTAAGCTAGATAAACACTGCGTTAACGCGCTGCGTTATCATCAGGATTATTTAAAGCGGGTTAGCGAGACTTATCCAGAACTCGATCCGAAAGATAGAGAACCCCCAGCGTCTTAATTTGAGTAATTTTTGTGAGGTATCACTCTGTTGTCATTAACAAATGTGAGTTAATTAACCTTCATCACTCCTATAGCCATGCTACTATTTACAAAATTTTAACATAAATAGAATAGCCATTGCCTCATACATGGAGTTAAAGAATGAATCCGTTAACAAATCTAAGTCAAACTAAGTGCGCTCTCCCACCCCCTAATGAAATGATCTTAACTTGGGCGCAAACTCGCCCCAACGACGTTTACTTGAAACAAATCATTAATCGACAATTTGTTGAATACACCTTCGCTCAAGTCGCTGATCAAGCACTACGTCTCGTTTCAGCACTACGCGCCTTAGGGGCTGAACCTGGTGATAAAGTGGCGCTTATATCAAAAAACTGCGCCGAGTGGTTCATATGTGATTTAGCAATCATGCTCGGTGACTATGTCAGTGTGCCCATTTTCCCTACTGCCGGCGCTGACACCATTGAATATTGTGCGAGTCATAGTGAAAGTAAAATAATCATTGTCGGTAAATTAGACGACAGTAAAGCCACCGCCCAAGTTTTAGCTAAAATGCCAGAGCTGATCAGTATCGCTCTACCTTACGCTTCAGCACCAGCGTGCCACCATCAATATCTAGACTTAATTGCTCAGTATCCCCCAAGTGAAGAACGGCCTGAACATTATGATGATAAACTGATGTCGATTGTTTATACCTCAGGAACCTCAGGCGTACCAAAAGGTGCCATGCTAACCTACGGTGCTTTTGCTTGGGCAGTACAACAATTGATTGCTCAAATCGGTATTCAAAAAGATGATCGCCTGTTTTCTTATTTGCCTCTCGCACACATCACCGAACGTGTTTACATTCTTGGCACGTCAATTCAAGGTGGTGTTTTAACCGCTTTTCCTGAGTCACTTGATACGTTTATTGAAGATGTGAAAATGCATCGCCCAACGTTGTTTATCTCAGTACCAAGGCTATGGACTTTGTTCCAACAGCGTATTCAAGACAAACTTCCGCAGAAAAAGCTGAATATTCTGCTCAAAATCCCTTTTATAAATAGCTTAATTAAACGCAAATTAGCGGATGGTTTAGGGTTAGATCAAGCACGAGTCCTTGGTTGTGGCTCAGCCCCAGTCTCTCCTGCCTTGTTAGAGTGGTACCACAGCCTTGGCTTAAATATTACTGAAGCATGGGGAATGACCGAATCATTTGCCTACAGTACGATCAATTACCCCTTCCGGGCCGATAAAATAGGAACGGTTGGCCATGCTGGACCAGGAGTTCGCTTAAAAATTACCGATGACGGTGAGATACTCGTTCATAGTAAAGGGGTATTTTCTGGGTACTACAAAAATGACATTGCTTCCAAAGACGCTTTTGATGCTCAAGGTTGGTTACACACTGGAGACTTAGGTTCAATTGACTCTGATGGTTATCTTACGATCCAAGGACGAATCAAAGATACGTTTAAAACAGCCAAGGGTAAGTTTGTTTCTCCCGTCCCGATTGAGAAAAAATTGTATGAATACAGCCGAGTAGAAATGCTGTGTTTAATTGGCTTAGGGTTGCCAGCGCCGATACTTTTGGTTGTGCCGCATAATTTCTCTGATTTTGATCGAGAGCGTTATGAACGCACGACGAAACGCGTTATCGAAAAAATGAATACTAAACTCGAATCTCATGAGCAGATAAAAGGCGTATTGATGATCAAAGATCCGTGGAGCATCGATAATGGTATTCTTACGCCAACACTAAAGATAAAACGTCATGTCTTAGAGCAAAAATATCATGACGTAGGCCAGAATTGGCCTAAAGACAAACTCGTGATTTGGGAAGAGTAATCTCACTAACTGTCCTTCTTTAGAACAGTGAAAAACGATGATCAAAGTAAAAACTTAGTGATCCATCTTACTACTGAAAACTTTGCCCCTATTATCATCAGTTAGGATTGGGGGTATTTTAGTTTTTCTCTTTTTCATCTTGTACAACATAAAACGCAGTAAACAAAACGCCCCGAGCAGCATTCACTGTTCGGGGCGTTTTTAGCGCTTAAAGTGAAGAATTATTTCTTCTCTTTTTTCGCTTTAGCTTCAGCAATAACGGTTTCTGCTACGTTAGCTGGACATGGTGCATAGTGTGAGAACTCCATAGAGAACTGACCACGACCAGATGTCATTGTACGTAGAGAACCGATATAACCAAACATTTCAGATAGTGGGATATCCGCTTTAACACGAACACCAGTCACACCAGCTTCTTGGTCTTTGATCATACCACGACGACGGTTCAAGTCACCGATAACGTCACCAACGTGATCGTCAGGAGTGAACACGTCAACTTTCATGATTGGCTCAAGAAGTTGTGGGCCAGCTTTAGGCATTGATTGACGGAATGCACCTTTCGCTGCGATTTCAAATGCAATTGCAGATGAGTCAACGGCGTGGAAACCACCATCAAACAATTCAACTTCAACGTCTAAGGTTGGGAAGCCAGCAAGAACACCTTCTTGCATCATACCAGCAAAACCTTTTTCAATCGCTGGCCAGAATTCCTTAGGAACGTTACCACCAACAACAGTTGAAGTGAATTTGAAGCCTGAGTTTGGCTCGCCTGGTTTGATACGGTAATCGATCTTACCAAACTGACCAGAACCACCAGACTGTTTCTTATGCGTGTAGCTATCTTCAACAGCTTTCGTGATTGTTTCACGGTAAGCAACTTGAGGAGCACCAACAATAAGATCAATACCGTGCGTACGCTTAAGGATATCTACTTTGATATCTAGGTGAAGTTCACCCATCCCTTTCAGGATAGTTTCGCCAGTCTCTTCGTCTGACTCAACTTGGAATGATGGATCTTCAGAAACCATTTTACCAAGTGCAACACCTAACTTCTCAGAACCACCTTTATCTTTAGGCGCAACCGCGATAGAGATAACTGGGATAGGGAAGATCATTGGCTCAAGAGTACATTCGTGCTTAGGATCACACAGAGTATGACCAGTTTTCACGTTCTTCATACCAACGATAGCAATGATGTCACCCGCTTGCGCAGAGTCGATTTCATTACGGTCATCAGCGTGCATTTCTACCATGCGGCCAATACGTTCAGTTTTACCTGTCGCACTGTTCAAAATGGTATCGCCTTTCTTCAGTTTACCTGAGTAAACACGAACGAAGGTTAACGCACCAAAACGGTCATCCATGATCTTAAACGCAAGAGCACGGAATGGTTCATCAACAGAAACTTTAGCGACTTCGCCAGTGGCTTCACCAGTATCTGGATCCGTCAACTCTTGTTCATGAACTTCTGTTGGGTTTGGTAGGTAATCTACAACCGCATCAAGGATAAGTTGCATACCTTTGTTTTTGTATGCAGAACCACAGTAAGTTGGGAAGAAAGCAAGTTCACGAGTACCTTTACGGATACAACGTTTGATGTCTTCTAGAGAAGGCTCTTCACCTTCCATGTAAGCCATCATTAGCTCGTCGTCTTGTTCAACAGCCGCTTCAATCAACATTTCACGGTATTCTTCCGCTTGGTCAACTAAATCAGCTGGGATATCCGTTACTTCGTAGTTCTCTGGAAGACCTGAGTCATCCCAGATGTACGCTTTTTGGCTCAGTACATCAACAACACCTGTAAACTCATCTTCACGACCGATTGGTAGTGTCATCACTAGTGGTGTAGCGCCAAGTACATTTTTGATTTGGCCAACAACGCGGAAGAAGTCTGCGCCCATGCGGTCAAGCTTGTTGACGAAGATCAGACGAGATACTTCTGAATCGTTCGCATAACGCCAGTTGGTTTCTGATTGAGGTTCAACACCGCCTGAACCACAGAATACACCGATACCGCCGTCAAGAACTTTTAGAGAACGGTATACTTCAACTGTAAAGTCAACGTGCCCAGGAGTATCGATGATGTTAAAACGGTGGTCTTTCCAGAAACAGGTAGTCGCAGCAGACTGGATTGTGATACCACGTTCAGCTTCTTGATCCATGAAGTCCATGGTTGTAGTACCATCGTGGCTGTCGCCCATTTTATGGATTTTACCAGTCAGCTTAAGGATACGCTCCGTGGTAGTGGTTTTACCCGCATCAACGTGCGCGAAAATACCAATATTTCTGTATTTTGATAAATCTGCCATTGTCTTACTCTGTTAATAAGGTATAAAGTGCGCGCAGAGTATAGCATAATCTGTCAAGACTGATACCCCTGCGATCGCTTGCTGAAAAAAAATAGTCAAGGACTACCTGTTGCTGATGAAATATAGGTGATGCGCACACAAGACGCGAGCAAATATCGACAAAACTCTCCGTTTCATCACACCTAATCTTTCGAAAAACACATACGCATTGTTTATTTTGCTATCACAGCTCATCAAAAGCGGCAATCGCTTCGGAAAGTTTTCGCACGCCATGAATTTGCATACCAGAAATCCCGCCCTTGGGCATATTGGCCATTGGAACAATTGCGCGGCTAAATCCATGTTTGAGCGCCTCGTTAAGACGCTCTTGCCCACTCGGCACTGGACGAATTTCCCCAGCCAATCCCACTTCGCCAAAAACCACCACATCTTTAGGTAACGGCTTATCACGAAAGCTAGACAGTAGGGCCATTAATAGAGCGAGGTCTGCACTGGTTTCGGTAACTTTTACGCCGCCAACGACATTGACAAAGACATCTTGGTCGGCCATTTGCAAACCACCATGCTTATGCAATACAGCCAGTAACAAAGAGAGCCTATTTTGCTCTAAACCAACCGCAACACGACGCGGATTGGCCAATTGAGAGTAATCGACCAATGCTTGAATTTCGACTAAAAGCGGGCGAGTCCCCTCCCAAACTACCATAACTGAACTGCCCGAGGTCGCCTCCTCACCACGCGACAGAAATATCGCCGAAGGGTTACTGACCTCTTTTAATCCCTGCCCAGTCATTGCAAACACGCCCAGTTCGTTAACCGCACCAAAACGGTTTTTATGGCTACGAAGAGTACGAAAACGACTATCAGCGCCCCCATCAAGTAACACCGAGCAGTCAATAATATGCTCAAGCACTTTAGGACCAGCAAGGGTACCGTCTTTGGTCACATGACCAACAATAAACACCGCAACATTATTTTGTTTGGCATAACGTGTCAAAGCAGTCGCCGATTCTCGAACCTGAGCCACACTACCGGGTGATGATTGAACATCCGCGACGTGCATAACTTGAATCGAGTCGATAACCATTATTCTCGGTTGCTCTTGCTCGGCAATTTGGCAAATACGATCGACGTTGGTTTCGGAAAGCATTTTCAGGTGTTCTTTGGGTAACCCTAAACGGGCGGCACGCATCGCAACTTGCTGTAATGATTCTTCTCCAGTGACGTATAAAGTTGGCATCTGCGCAGAAAGCAAACACATGGTCTGTAAAAGTAACGTCGATTTACCAGCCCCAGGGCTGCCGCCAATCAGAATCGCAGCCCCTGGTACCACACCTCCGCCTAGCACTCGGTCAAACTCTTTAAAACCACTGCTAAAACGAGGCACTTCTTGTAAGTTGATTTCGGCTAACGTTTGCACACTCGTTTGCGTAGCATTTCCCGCATAACCAGATAATCGTTCATGGCGAGCAACTTGAGGGGAAGCAGCCAAGCGAACTTCAGAAATGGTGTTCCAAGCCCCACATGCATTACATTGACCTTGCCAGCGCGGAAAATCTGCCCCACACTCATTACATACATAGGCTCGTTTTGCTTTAACCATGAATCCTCAATACTTAATTAAAAATGGTAACTTAGCCGCTTGCGCCATCTTAACGAAACGGACAACTGTGCCTACATTTTACTTCGGTTATCGTTAAAGATTAACTGCATGATGCCGATATCATTAAAGAACCTAACTTTAACAGAAAAGTATGCAGCAATCTGACATTCTCTCTTTCACTGAAAAACTCATTCCGGTCTACCGCTCTCCGGACTTTGAGTTCATCCTCTCTCAGATCACGGATGGGCAGCCTGCCTCTGCTAAACTATTGATAAAAATGGAACTCAATCGACTGATGGCGCCGTGTAAAAAAACCATTGATTTACGCAGCCGAGTTGATACTGAGTGTCGAGAATATGAAATCGACGGTTTTAAACACTGGTTAGATGATATTGCATTAAATGATTACCAAAAAGGGGTAAAAAAGTTTTCTGGTTATACTGAAGGGGTTTGGGAAACGGTTTGCAAAGCGCGAACCAGCCAACGTGATAACACCAAAACCGATCAAGCCACTAATAAAGCATCCAAAAGCTTCCAAGCTGAGATCATTAAACTGGGCTATGATTTAAAACGCAAAGAAAATCGCCTCAGCCTAAATAGCCAAGTCTTGATCACTCTTAATAATCAAGCCATTCATGCAGTAACACTGGATCTCTCGCCTTCAGGAGCAAAATTTAAAGTACCCGCTGCATTTAACTATAAATCCGGACAAACCTTTAAAACACAATTCACTGAACTGGAAAAATCGCTCGATATTCCTGGCTTAAATCAACCGATTGAATACCGCATACTCGCTATTGATGATTCCTATGAAAACAATGCGGTGAAATACTTGCGGGCATTGCGTATTACTGAGACGACATTAATCGATAACGTGATTGCCGAGTCACTGGCAAGTAATATTAAGAAAAACCGTCACGACAACCAAGATAAAATCATTCGCGCTCGCACCCGTGGCTATGAGCACGTCTATCTCAAACACACAGGCCATTTACCGCTGTTTTTTAGTGGCAACCAACTGAAATTGGTACTGTTGACGGAAAACAATCGGCCTATTTGGCAATACTGGCATGATGAACGAAATCAGCAGAGTTTGGGCAGCTTATTTAATGCAGAACGGATGGGGCTGCTCACACAACCGGGCGTGAAAAATTGCAGTAACGTACTGTACTCGTTTAAACATGAGTATCAGGATAAAACGTTGTTTTTCTCGATGTTCATGCCCGAAGCCTCAGCAGAGCAACGAAAACTGTTCTGGCATATTGGCGCAAAAAAAGACAGTTGGAAAGCGTTCCGTTTATCGGTTTTTGAATTGTCAGCCGAAGAGCGAGCCGAGCTAGCCAACCATTCAGAAGAATTATTAGAGCACTCCAGTCAGCTAACACATTGCGGGATTTTACAAGAAATTGCCGATATCAGTTCAGCACAAGATTATCTACTGGTAGCCAAACCCCCTCTACCTGGCAGTGAGTTGAATCCTTTTCGTCATAGCCGCCAAGTGATCGGTCAACCGTTAGGGGTATATTTTGATGCTTGCTCTCGACGTAAAGAACTTCGCTACATCTTTCGAACGCCCTTACAGCTACAAAATCAACAGCAAGTATTAGGGGAAGGATTGAGTGTTGATCTCTCTAAGCATGGATTAAATCTGATTCTTAATGCTCCAGTGGCACTCAAAGCTGGTGACACAGTCAACATCAACTTTTTTGATTTAAAACGCTACGATGAAAAGCTACCTTTAGACTCGGTACCATATCAAGTCGTTCGCATTAGTCCTGAAGGTAGACGTTTACAGCTAAAAATTTTCGAAACATCTGCAACGCTAAAA
This sequence comes from Vibrio sp. V33_P6A3T137, assembly GCF_009904835.1. Taxonomy (NCBI): domain Bacteria; kingdom Pseudomonadati; phylum Pseudomonadota; class Gammaproteobacteria; order Vibrionales; family Vibrionaceae; genus Vibrio; species Vibrio sp. V33_P6A3T137. The sequence continues at coordinate 63,243 of NZ_WXWK01000035.1, forward strand.
ACTATCGCTTTTTTAAATTCACTAATTGAACATAATCAGGAGATGTTTCTACCGCAAAAAGAGCAGTTACCGAGCCCCTCTCTCTTAGAGGGCTTGCATGATCTGTTGTTAGACAAAATGGTTTGTTCACCGATTTTCGTTGATAAACCTGGAGCGAATTTGCGACCACGAGTGATTGGCGTTAATTTTCCACTGCCCGCTCACCTCATGTTATTAGCTAAACTCGGACAAGATGGTTGTTTTTCCCTTGAACCTATCTTTAAAAATCACACCAATACTCTACTCGCCTCCCCAATGAGACGAATTGACGGTGCCGAACCTCAGCACCATGAAATCTATATTGCGGTGGTGAAGTTTGCTGACCGTATTCAGTCGGTAGAATCTTGTTTGAAAAGTGAATTTAGTAGTATCAAAGAACGCATTCAATTTATTCGTAGAGCAAGAGAAACGGGCGAGTTTTATGCATTGCGTATTTCTGGCTCGCCGGTATTTGAACCGATGACAACCTTACTGCGCGAAGATCTCAATCAATTACTATTAGTTAGCTTAAACGATGCCAAAGCCTTAGAAAAAGAACTCAGTGCGATTGTCGGTTATTGCGAATTAACCGATATCACGCAAGAGGTGATCACTCGACTGGAACTCACGGACTAAGTCAGAACGCCAGCTCTCTCAGCAAAGCATGAGTGGGAATCCATCACTCATAGTAAAAATAGATTCCCACTCTGCACTTAAGGCTGACTTTTCCAACTGATCTTTTGCTGTCTAATCAGACCCGCCGAAAGAATACACAATACACCACCTAAGCTTGCAAAACGTACCGCCGTTTGTGCTTTCGCCTCTACTTTTGGTTTCGCATGATAGGCAATCCCGAGTCCAGCCACCTCCATCATCACTAGGTCATTCGCCCCATCTCCTACTGCAACGGTATTATGCAATTCAATATCAAACTGCTGAGCAAGTTTTAACACAATCTCTGCTTTAGTTTGCGCTCCTACAATCTCGCCCTTAACTTCGCCACTCAGTTGATTATTGATGATTTCTAATTGATTGGACTGCGCATAATCTAACGATAACAACTGTTGCAGGTGATCCGAAAAATAGGTAAAGCCACCGGAGGCTATCGCGGTTTTCCAGCCCATCGCTTGTAGGGTGGTGAGTAACTCCGGCAATTCAGGCATCAAGGGTAAATCGTTGCGTACCTTTTCAAGGATTGCCGCATCCGCGCCTTTGAGCTTCGCGACTCGCTGACGTAAACTCTGCTCGAAATCCAGCTCACCTTGCATGGCTCGCTCCGTTACCTGAGCGACCTCATCACCAACACCCGCTAATTTGGCAATTTCATCAATACACTCAATTTGAATCGCTGTGGAGTCCATATCCAAGACGATCAAGCCGGGTTTAGACAGATCAGGCACTTCGTCGATTCGAGCATAATCCAAGTGTAATTGTTGTAGAATAGGTTCTAGCGCAGCGTCGAGCTCTCCCGCCATTAAAGCGACATCATAATTGCCGACTTTCCATGTATCAACTATCACTAATCCTTGACCACTCCATTGCTCAATATCCATAAAATGAGCAGGAGTCAGTGGCTGAGCAAAAATAATCCAATTAGCGTGGGACTTATCAAGAGCGCTACTCTCTCGCGTTTCTGGGTAGCGATTCAGCAGCGTCGTATGTTTTCTAATTGAGAGGGGTTTTACAGCATCCATGTTTCGCTTCCTTAACTATGATTCCCTGACGTTACCCTATTGCAATTTAAAAACGCAAGTCTCAATATGAGCGAAATGTCATTTTTTAGGTTTACGATCTATGGATAGCTCACTGTTTTCATTTCGTGTCGTCGTGCGCAGCTTAACCGTTGTGCTATTGATGGGCATGTCGGTGTTCACGATTCAAAATAGCGTTGTGATCAGTAAAGGCAATGAGCGCATTCAAGCCAATCAATTAGAAACCTTAACGAAAGTGTTAATCAATCAAGCCTCCCTGTCGGCCAGCAGCATGCTCGCAGAACAAGATCAAGAGCGATTACTGGCACTCACCAATCAACTTGCTCAAGAACGTTTAGTGTTTGATGCGACAATCTATGATGCTGAAGGCGTTAAGCTAGCCGCAAGTGACGGAGCACTCAGTGTTCGAGAGATATTAGGGCTAGATACACCACTACAAACGGCCAGTATTGGCCGTCAACAACTGGTTGAGCCGGTCTTGTATGATGGCAGCGTTATTGGTTTTGTCCGCTTAACGTTTGAAACGGGCCGAGTAACGGCAATTTCTGATCATCACTATCGAAAAAGCGATCGATACATGTATTTAATGTTATTGATGAGCTTTACTGGTGGGGTTTTGATCACTCTCTTGTTGCGTCGTCAATTTAGACCGAAAGAGCAGAAAGTAGAAAATGTACTGCTTAAGCACGTTTAGCGATTAAACGATCACAATCACCAAAGCGCGAAGATCCCGATGAGTAAAGATAGACTTAACTCATCGGGACAAATGACGCAGAATATAACGTTTAACTGTCTCTATCGAAGCGGTATAACGGGCGTCAAAATCAAGATTAATTAATACCCTGCTTGATCACCAATTAAAATGGAATCTAACGCAATTTCAATCATTTCATTAAAGGTATTTTGACGCTCTTCAGAGGTGGTTTGCTCACCGGTTTTAATATGATCAGAAACCGTGCAGATAGCCAGTGCTTTTGCGCCGTATTCAGCGGCAACGCCATAGATACCAGCCGCTTCCATCTCAACTCCAAGGATGCCATATTTATCCATCACATCGAACATGCTTGGATCTGGAGTGTAAAATAATTCAGCTGAGAACAGGTTACCGACTTTCACATCAACACCACGAGCTTTCGCCGCTTCTTCTGCCGCTTTAACCATTTTATAATCAGCAATCGCAGCAAAATCATGATCTTTAAAGCGGATACGATTCACTTTTGAATCCGTGCAAGCGCCCATACCAATCACAACATCGCGTAATTTGATCTCTTCATTCACAGCGCCACAGCTACCGACACGAATGATCTTTTTCACACCGTAATCTTTGATGAGTTCAGTCACATAAATCGAGCATGAAGGAATGCCCATACCGTGGCCCATGACTGAAACTTTACGGCCCTTATAGCTGCCCGTATAGCCGAACATGTTACGCACATCACATACCTGAACGACATCATCTAAAAAAGTCTCTGCGATGTATTTAGCGCGTAGTGGATCACCTGGCATTAAAACAACGTCAGCGAAATCACCCAGTTGAGCATTAATGTGTGGAGTTGCCATGTCTTTTCCTCTTTATCTTGGTGATTGTGTTGCCCAGTCAGTCGAGCAACACAATTGAACAGTAGGCTTAGCCTTGCTAATAGCAAGACCAATCATAAAATACAGTCTTCTATTCCAGCACTGCAGGTGATGTTACAAAAATGATTTTCCGTAATCCATTGGTGAGGTAGCAAAATAACTCGCTAAACTCTGACCAATATCAGCAAAGGTTTCACGGTGGCCAAGGCTACCCGGCGCTACTTTTTGACCATAGACGATCACTGGAATGAATTCGCGTGTGTGATCGGTGCCAGGCCAAGTAGGATCGCAGCCATGGTCAGCGGTTAAAATCAGTACATCTTGCTCTTGCATCTGATCAAGAATTTCTGGCAGACGCTGATCAAAATACTCTAATGCTGCCGCGTAACCGGCGACATCTCGGCGGTGACCGTAAGCAGAGTCAAAATCAACAAAGTTAGTGAAGACTATCGTGTTATCACCCGCTTGTTCAATTTGATCTAATGTGGCATCAAACAAAGCAGGAATACCGTTGGCTTTCACTTTTTTACTGATCCCACAGTTAGCATAAATATCAGCTATCTTACCAATCGAAACCACTTCACCTTGTCGCTCTTCAAGCAGTTTTTGCAATACGGTAGTTGCAGGTGGCTCTAAAGATAAATCACGGCGGTTACCAGTACGAGCAAATTGTCCTTTACCAGGACCGGTAAATGGACGGGCGATCACTCGACCAATGTTATAATCTTCTAACTCTTCACGAGCAATCTGGCACAGTTCAAGCAGGCGGTCTAAGCCGAAAGTCTCTTCATGACAGGCAATCTGAAACACTGAATCCGCTGACGTGTAGAAAATTGGCTTACCTGTCGCCATATGCTCTTCACCCAAATCATCAAGCACTTGAGTACCAGAGGCATGACAATTACCAAGGAAACCATCCAAACCGGCACGCTTTAAAATGCGGTCGGTTAGCTCAGTAGGAAAACTGTTTTCTTTGTCACTGAAATAGCCCCATTCAAATAGCACTGGTACACCAGCAATTTCCCAGTGTCCTGATGGGGTATCTTTACCAGAAGAAAGTTCAGCAGCGTGGCCGTAAGCGCCAATAATATCTGCATTTTGATCTAAGCCTGGCGCAAATTGTCCTGTGGCTTCTTTGTGCGCCATTGCTAAGCCTAACTTAGAAAGATTAGGCAAACGTAAAGGCCCTTGGCGATCCGCATTATCCGCTTTACCTTGTTGGCACTGCTGTGCAATGTGGCCTAAAGTATCAGCGCCAACATCACCAAACTTTTCAGCGTCTGGAGCGGCGCCAATACCAAATGAATCTAATACTAAAACAAATGCTCTTTTCATTACTTTTCCTCACCGGAGTTACACATCTTCAGGTCGAATTTGACGATAGATTTCCGGAGTTTCTTGATAATTGCCGCCAATCTTAACGGCTTGTTGAAGTGCTTTCGCAGCAATCTCCCACTGTTCTTCATTGCGGGCATGAATCACCGCCAGTGGTTTATTGCTATCAGCTATTTCACCTAAACGAATGAATTGATCAAAGCCGACCGCATAGTCAATCGTATCGGTCGCCACTCGGCGTCCGCCGCCCATACTGACGACCGCCATACCAATCGCGCGCGTGTCCATGGCCGAAACTACGCCGGCTTGCTGCGCATAAACGGGTTTTACCACCTCGGCTTTTTCTAAATAACGGTCGTAGTGTTCAACAAAGTCATTAGGGCCGCCGAGTCCTGCGACCATCTTTCCAAATCGCTCTGCCGCCTGTCCATTATCGAGCACGGTTTGTAATTTAGTGCGCGCTTCTTGAGGATCTTTGGCTAATTTGGCTAACAATAACATCTCGATGCACGAGGCCATGGTCACTTCTAATAAACGCGGGTTGCGATATTCACCGGTTAAGAAACGAACCGCTTCACGAACCTCGAGAGCATTACCTGCCGATGAAGCCAATACTTGATTCATATCGGTTAAAATAGCCGTAGTATTGGTGCCAGCACCGTTAGCCACCGCAACAATCGATTTCGCTAACTCTTCAGATGCTTGATAAGTCGGCATAAACGCACCTGAACCCACTTTAACGTCCATCACTAAAGCGTCTAGACCTGCTGCGAGCTTTTTCGATAAAATCGATGCGGTAATCAACGAGATATTGTCCACCGTGGCGGTGATATCGCGGGTCGCATAAACGCGCTTATCCGCTGGCGCTAAATTGCCGGTTTGACCAATGATCGCCACGCCAGCGTGTTTGGTCACCTCACCAAACAGCTCATTACTGGGCATAATGTTGTAGCCGGGGATGGCTTCTAATTTATCGAGCGTACCGCCGGTGTGGCCTAAGCCGCGCCCAGAGATCATAGGAACGTAGCCACCACAAGCGGCCACCATAGGGCCGAGCATTAATGACGTCACATCGCCAACGCCACCGGTAGAGTGTTTATCCACGATCGGGCCATCAAAATTCATGTGCGCCCAGTCGATAACCATTCCCGAGTCACGCATCGCACAAGTCAATGCGATACGCTCTGGCATGGTCATTTCTTGAAAATAAATGGCCATCGCAAAGGCCGCGATTTGCCCTTCTGATACACTGTTATCAGCCACACCTTGGATGAAAAAATAAATTTCATCTCGAGTTAAAACTTCACCATCGCGTTTTCTACGAATAATTTCTTGCGGTAAGAATACATTAGATTTAGACATATAAGCCTCCTAGATGCTTTTGCTAATCTTTCAGGCCCTCTTTAAAATCGCATGTCTTAATGGTTAGCACCATTGTTAATTGGACTCACACTTCGCTGTATGAAGTCTTCTGCTTAGTACTTTGCAGATGCTGAAATTATCGAGGGAAAAACAAAGTAAGTAATGCTTAACACTACTTACTTGCTCGTTAATGATTAATAAGCGCTAGGATCGGCTTGTTGATCGGTCACCTCTAACGTATTTAATAAGTTAGTTAACAGACTCGAAGCGCCGAAGCGATAATGACGGCTATCAGCCCAACCTTGGCCAAGAATGTCATCCGCCATGGCTAAATATTGCGCAGCATCTTCTGCGGTACGTACGCCACCGGCAGGTTTAAAACCTACCTGTTTGGCAACGCCTAAATCACGGATCACTTCAAGCATCATGCGCGCATACTCAGGTGTCGCATTGACAGGCACTTTACCGGTTGAGGTTTTAATAAAATCCGCACCCGCTTCGATGCTGATTTGTGAAGCTTTCTTGATTAAGGCTTCTTGTTTTAACTCACCCGTTTCGATGATGACTTTCAGTAAAATATCACCGCAAGCTTGTTTGCACTGCTTAACCAGTTCAAAACCGACTTGTTCATTGCCAGCAATCAAAGCTCGGTATGGGAATACGACGTCAACCTCATCAGCACCATAAGCAACCGCGGCTTTGGTTTCAGCCACCGCGATGTCAATATCATCATTACCGTGTGGGAAATTGGTGACCGTGGCAATACGAATCTCTGGAGTTCCTTGCTCACGAAGGGTCTTCTTAGCAATAGGAATAAAACGTGGGTAGATACAGATCGCCGCCGTATTACCTACTGGGCTTTTTGCATCATGACAGAGCTGGATCACTTTGGCGTCCGTATCGTCATCATTTAATGTGGTTAAATCCATCAATTTCAGTGCGCGTAGCGCTGCGGCTTTTAAATCGCTCATTTCTATCTCCGATCAATATATTCAATTCATTGACTAGTGAGTAAGACGTCACTCGACATAGTCACAAAATGAACGGACTTGGTTCCTTGAAGACTCGGTGTTTTGCACCAATTGCTATCCCTGTCACCGCACAATGCCAATAAGCTTCATGGCATAACCGTCTGTGATTGCGGTACACAATATTGCTCAAGCAACCACTTGTTGGAAGTTGATGGTTATGCCACAAGCTTCCATTACAATCGATCGCTCTGATGCTCTGCTTCACCCTTGTTCGATAATAAAAACCGTGAATCCATCACTCGTTTTATTGTCACAATATTGGGGGCATATAAAGGCGAATAAGCTGTGATCTACAGTATAACTCTTCGCAACAAAACCCTAGCACAACACTCAGAGCAAACGGTTTGTATCTCAAAATAATCGTTATCATCCATCATGGACAATTCATTTATTAAACTGTTTTAACGAACCTTATCGTGTGAAAGACAAGGAACTGTGTTTTCTTGGTCTACAAAACAGAAAAACCCCGCAGCAATCTCTTGCTACGGGGTTAGGTTAAGTGGCGTCTATATCGTTTTCTTTACTAAATTAGAAAGAAAGGAATAGGCCAGCAATGGTTGCTGCCATCAAGTTAGATAGCGTACCAGCAACCACAGCCTTGATACCCATACGAGCGATATCACCACGGCGTGAAGGAGCCAAGCTACCTAAACCACCCAATAAAATCGCAATCGAGGATAAGTTAGCAAAACCACACAATGCAAAAGAGATGATCGCTTTGGTTTTCTCAGTTAACACGACAGGAGCGGCTTCACTTAGGTAAGGTGCAAATTGAGAGTAAGCCACGAATTCGTTAGCAACGGTTTTTAGACCGATAAACTCACCAGCGATAGTCGCTTCCGCCCATGGCACACCCAATAGGAATGCAAGAGGAGCAAAAACAAGACCAAGAATCATCTCTAGTGTCAGCTCTGGCATACCAAACCAACCACCGATGCCACCTAGCATACCGTTGATAAGTGCAATCAAACCGATGAAGGCAATTAACATCGCACCAACGTTTAGGGCTAATTGCAGACCAGCAGAAGCACCGCCTGCCGCCGCATCAATCACGTTAGCTGGTTTTTCATTTTCAGCCGCTTCAATACCTTCGATTTGATCAACCGGTTTATCGGTTTCTGGCATGATGATTTTAGCAAACAGTAGACCACCTGGTGCCGCCATGAATGATGCCGCAACTAGGTACTCAATAGGCACGCCCATTGATGCGTAACCCGCTAGTACACCACCAGCAATAGAAGCTAGACCACCACACATCACCGCAAACAGTTCAGATTGCGTCATCTTAGGCACAAACGGACGAACCACAAGTGGTGCTTCGGTTTGACCTACGAAAATGTTCGCAGCGGCTGACATAGATTCTGCGCGAGAAGTCCCTAAGGCTTTCTGTAACGCACCACCTAAAATTCGGATAACCCATTGCATAACGCCGAGGTAATACAGAACTGAGATTAATGCAGAGAAGAAGATAAGTGTTGGTAGTACGCGAAAAGCAAAGATGAAGCCCCCGCCACCAAATACTTCAAACATTTTACCAGAAACTAGGCCACCGAACATAAACTCAGTACCGCTATTACCATAGTTGATAACGTTCGATACTGCGTCAGAGAGACCACGAAGGAGTTCTTGACCCCATGGTACATACAAAATGAATGCGCCAAGGGAAAATTGGATAGCAAAAGCACCACCCACGGTTCTGATATTGATAGCTTTACGGTTTGATGATAGTAATACTGCGATTCCCAGTAATACAACCATTCCGATTAGGCTCATAAACAGGCTCATAGTTTATGGCTTCCTTATAAGTTAGAAGTTAATTAGGTGTTGGCGTGTGGCAAAATAGAGCTAAAAAGCGAAGCGATTATACTTATCTCAACCACAATAAAATAATGCCTTCCTCACACTTTCTTATAAGATTAATAATCCATTCACATACTTATGTGACACAAATCACTATTGATAGACTTATTTGTTACTCTCATCACGCTCATCGGTGATAGAAAGACCAAATAACCTATGGCTAGTTTGCCAAATGACCGAGGCAACCTGTTCAGGATCGGCCTGATGTAATCTTGCTAGTTCCTGTAACACTAAAGGCAGTCGTAACGGACGATTAATTTGACCTTGATAGCCCAATAGCGGCATATCCGGAGCATCAGTTTCAAGCACTAAGTCGGCCATCGATACAGAGGTAATCGCCTGACGCGTTTTATTGGCTCTAGGGTACGTAATCACACCACCGACGCCTAATTTAAACCCTAAATCAATAAACTGCTTCGCCTCTTGCCTACTGCCTGAAAACGCGTGTAAAACACCACCTTGGGTAAATTTCATCTGCTTTATAATCTGTATGAGCCGCTGATGGGTTTTACGACTATGAAGAATGACTGGCTTCTGAAAAGTCTGAGCGATAGAAAGCTGTCCAATCAATAGGGCTTCTTGACGCTCTGCGGGTTGATCAATCAGCGCATCCAAACCACATTCGCCAATCGCCACACAGGCGTGCTGAGCAACCAAAAGCTTATGCTCTAATTGTTGTAATAATTGGGCAGGAGTTGATAAAGGAATAAAATGAGGGTGAATGCCAAGCGCATAGAAAAGACAATCTGAGTCGCGTGACACTAACTGCTCAATTCTCGCCCAGCTCTCCGGACTTGTCGATGGAATGAGAAAACGCTCAACGCCTTGCGTTTTAGCTTGAGCTAAATCGCTGGCTAATGTCGATTCAAAAACAGGTAAGTCCAAGTGACAGTGAGTATCAAATAATCGCACAGTACAACACCTTAAGCGCGCGGGTCGGATGAACCATCACGCTCAGTATGACGCGCAGGATCCGCTCGATAAGCCACGCAACTGCGCTTTTGTTCGGCCGTTAATCCCATCTGTTGACACCATGCATCATAGTGAGCCAGTGCCTGTTTTAGCCATTGCCACATGGTTTGATCCCTCTCCAGCGTCTGTGGTTAATGCCATCTATTATTCCACAACATCATCGTGGTGTTATTGCTCTTCACGCTTAAAGACCAGCTCGGTAGGGCTCGACTCTTGAGGTACAAAGTAATAGCCAGCGGTGGTGAAATGGGTCAGCTCTTCAACCGAAGTGGCTTGATTATCAATAATATAACGCGCCATCATACCGCGAGCTTTTTTAGCATAAAAACTGATCACTTTATATTGTCCGTTTTTGGCATCTTTAAAAATTGGCGTGATCACTTGTGCATCAAGCTGATTGGTTTTCACCGCTTTAAAATATTCATTAGACGCCAAATTGATCAGCACATTATCGCCTTGTACCTCAATCGCCTGATTGAGCTTTTCAGTAATGATAGAACCCCAAAATTGATACAAATTACTACCACGAGGATTGGCTAATTTGGTGCCCATTTCTAAACGATAAGGCTGCATTAAATCGAGCGGCTTAAGTAAACCATATAAGCCTGATAACATCCGTAGATGCTGCTGAGCAAAACGCAAACTCTCTTCAGATAAGCTTTGCGCATCAAGACCGGTATATACATCACCTTTAAAAGCGAAAATCGCTTGGCGGGCGTTGTCTAAGCTAAACTGCTCACTCCACTGTGCAAAACGAGCGACGTTTAATCCAGCAATCGTATCACTGACTTTCATTAATGCTGAAATATCGTCGGGAGTTAATTGACGACAGACGTCAATCAGCAGCTTGGAGTGCTCGATCAGTTCCGGTTGAGTGTGCTCTTGACTTGGTAAAGGCGATTCATAATCCAGAGTTTTAGCAGGAGAAACCACAATCAGCATTGTTCTATCCTAATATCGTTTTACTTAGAGAGTTGAGCCGTTAGATTAACAAAAAAAGCCACACATTGTCTGCATGGCTTTTTCTATCTTATCCATTGAGCCTAACGATAGGCTTAACTGGCTACCAGCAAAGATGACCCCTCATAACAGGTCATCCTCGGCGATTATTTGCTTTTGCTGTCCCAAATACCATCTTCTAACTGAGATTTCAGCTCTGGGTAATCGTTGGCATCAAAGGTTGGTAACTTACCGGCTTTCAGTTGACGGTTGTAGTCTTTCGCCAATTTAACCACCGTTCCTGAGAGCAGCAAAATCGCAATTAAGTTGACAATCGCCATCAAGCCCATCGTAACATCAGCCATCGACCAAACGGTAGGTAATGTCGCAAGCGAACCGAACATCACCATGCCCAGCACGATCATTCGAAAAACCACCAAGCCTTTTTTATTATTATGCTCAAGGAAAATCAGGTTGGTTTCAGCATAAGAGTAATTGGCAATAATGGAGGTAAAGGCGAAGAAGAAAATCGCTAAGGCAATAAAAATACTTCCCCAATCACCAACTTGTGAACTCAGTGCACGCTGGGTAAGCTCAATACCGGTAATTTCACCGTGAGGAACATACTCTCCAGACATAAGAATGATCGCAACGGTCGCCGAACAGATGACTATCGTATCAACGAAAACCCCAAGCATCTGTACGTATCCTTGTGAGGCTGGATGCGGAGGATAAGGCGTGGCAGAAGCTGCCGCGTTAGGTGCCGAGCCCATGCCCGCTTCGTTCGAAAATAACCCGCGTTTAACACCATGAATCATTGCTTGAGCAATCGCATAGCCTAAGCCACCCGCCGCCGCTTGCTCTAAACCAAACGCGCTTCTAAACACTAAGCTTAGTACTGACGGTAACTTTTCGATGTTTAGGATCACCACGACCATAGCAATCAAAATATAGGCCAAGGCCATGATCGGTACAATCAACTCAGCGGTACGTGCGATCTTACGAATTCCACCAAAAATCACAAACGAAGAGATTAAAACAATCGCGATGCCAACATAAAGCGGCTCAAAACCAAAAGCGGTGTGCATCGCACTGGAAATCGAATTGGCTTGCACTGCATTGAACACTAAACCGAAAGCGATGATAAGGAAGATAGAAAACAGCACGCCCATCCAACGCATGCCTAAGCCTTTTTCCATGTAATAAGCGGGACCACCACGATAGTTTCCATCTCTATCACGGGTTTTATACAGCTGAGCCAGAGTACTTTCCGCGAAAGACGTCGCCATACCAAGCATCGCCGTCATCCACATCCAAAAAATGGCACCAGGACCACCTAATGTCAAAGCGACCGCAACCCCCGCCATATTACCGGTACCAACACGAGCCGCTAAGCTGGTGCATAAGGCTTGGAAAGAAGAGATACCAGATTGGTCTGATTTTCGGCTGTTTCTCAATACACTGAACATATGACCGAAATGACGAAACTGGATAAATCCTAAACGGACCGTGAAGTAAATCCCTACCCCGACTAAAAGATAAACCAGAATCGATCCCCAAAGCAGGTCGTTCATTAAATTAATTAAGTCTGTCACAAGAACCTCTCTTAGAATGTGTGTTGAGTTGACCAGCCGATCAGCACGAAAAGGTGAATGAGCATCCCAGAAAATAATTCGTATTACGGGAGCCATTAAGCGTGATTCAACACTTTTTAGGTCGTTAAAATAATGCAGTAAATTTTTTGACGGGCGGATAATGCTACCTCAACCAGCAAAAATCAATATGCAACATGGCTCATCTTTATGTTATTTTTTACTATAAAGTCACCATTTATTAACACAAACGCGACCATTAAACCCTAAACAAACCAATAAAAAACAAACAAAACACTAACAAAACAGAATAAAAAAACCTCACAAACCTCATGTTGCATAATCCTAATCTCATTGGCTGAGAATCTAGCTATCACAGTGCATGACTGAATTTTTTGTCAGTAAAATGTCATAAAACACAACCAAGCGAGCAATAAATCATCAAGCAGTCAATTGCCAGCGTTGAATGTAACGTTTTATTAACAAGATTTTTCTGGCAATAAAAACGTTTGCGCGAATCGGTTGCGTCTTTTTTGTACAGAAAAAAGTTCAAAAATGTGAAAGAACAACGAAAAAAAAGCCGTTCAATCGATAAAAAGTCATAAATGAGAAATGAATCATGGCTAAGATTAAGTTTCATATGCTATACCCAAATCGCAGTGAGATGCAGCGCGGACTTACATCATAAAACAAGCTGGTTGATGTAAGATCTTAACTTAAGTGCTGTAACTTCAAGTAGGAAGGGAATATCTAGCATGATGTTTACGATGTAGACCCAACCCACAGGATACCTGCGATAGATGCCGTCCGTTGTGCTCTTTAATGAACGAGTATCTCATCAGCGAAGCTATGGCGGTATGCAGTGGAGAGGGAGAATGACTTATGACAATGAGGCTTGCTTATGGATGACTTGCACTTTGATCAACTACTAGACATGGAAATGACCAAGATTCGCGCTAGCCGCAGTAAACCAGTGAAACGAATGTGGAGAGAAATTGAAGCAATACGGGATAAAAAACGCTTAGAGAAAGAGCTACTTGATATGGATGTCTGCTTGGATCTCGACAGCATAAAACTGTAACTATGTAATAAGGCGCACTGAGCTATTCGGTGCGCCTTATTATTGATGATTGATGACCATCTTATTATCTAAATGCACTCTGACTCACTTTTCCTGACTCGCCGAGCCAACTGGGTGAATCGATCAGCGATGGTTTCGCCAAAGACAGGATCATCTTCGTGGCCACTCCAGATAGATTCAACCTGCTGCCAATCTGAAATACTAAAAGCATCTTCAATCAATGGAAAAACCGACTGCTCTTCTAACTCTAGGTGACGCTGCTGCTGTTCAATAAAATCGGTCAATTTTTCGATAAAGACATCTTGAGGCACGACAGCATCTTGCAAAATCATTTCTACGATCAACAAAAATGCTTGCGTCTGCTCAGCCAGCAGCTCATGTTCTTGCTCCAAGTTTTCGACCATCGGAATCGTGGGGTAGTTCTGCTGATAGTAGTGATAAAGCACATTCTCTTTCGGGTGATGAACTGATTGAGAATGAGAGCCTAAATAATCAACAATTTCTTTAATCAGACTATAGTTGATCAGCTGCTCTGTATTGAGCAACTGTAACTTTTCGCGCAGTATGGTGAGTAGACGAGCCATGTACTCATGTTCGCGACGGATCCTTTCTAACATCATGATGAGCCTCCCTGACTGATCGTAAACCAATCGTATTCTTTGGTTTGATTGTTCAGTATAGCTCAAAAAACAGCCAACCCTTCAAGGTCTCGCGCTTTCAGACATCCAATTTCGGTTGCCAATCGATAGCTTGCTTACCTTGCTGTTCAAGTAATTGATTCGTCATTGAGAAGTGTTTGCAGCCTAAAAAACCACGATGGGCAGAGAGGGGGGAAGGATGCGGGGCCTCTAAAACATGATGACGCTGACGATCGATCATCTTGCCTTTTTTTTGTGCATGAGCTCCCCATAATAAAAAAACAATCCCTTGTCCGTGTTGATTTAATGCTTCAATAACACGATCAGTAAACGTTTCCCAGCCACTGTTTGCATGAGAGTGAGCCTTACCCTGCTCGACAGTTAATACCGTATTGAGTAGAAGAACGCCTTGATCGGCCCAACTTTTTAGGTAGCCATGGTTCGGGATGCTAAACCCTCTGATATCTTGTGCCAGCTCTTTATATATATTCACTAATGAAGGCGGCGTCTTAACTTGTGGTAACACCGAAAAACAAAGACCATGAGCTTGGTTTGGCCCATGGTAAGGATCCTGACCAAGAATCACTACGTTAACATCATGAAATTCCGTTAAACGAAAAGCGTTAAAAACCTCTGTTGCCGGAGGATAAATTACTTTTCCAGACCGTCTTTCTTGTTCAACAAAGGCTAGCGTATTTTTAAAATAGCTTTGCTGTTTTTCATGACCAATAACCTCATGCCAAGTCAATGATTGCCCCATAAAAAAGCCCTATAATATGAATAGTCAGCCCATTGTATACTCAAACGACCTCCGATTGCAGATAGGCAGATGGACTCGATTAATCAAACCGACAACGCTTGGTGATGATAATCCCGTAGTGTTTGAATTTCTTGTGCCCAGATATCAGGTTCAATCGTTTCTAAAATCAAAGGGATACCATTAAATCGGCTATCTTGAGCGATATACTCAAAGCATGTCCACCCAATCTCACCCTGCCCTAATGAGTGATGACGATCGACTCGGCTACCCAAGGGGGATTTTGAATCATTAATATGCATGGCACGCAAATAATGCATACCAACGATCTGATCAAAAAGTGCGAAAGTCTGCTCACAATCGGCTTTAGTTCGTAAATCATAACCCGCGGCAAAGGTATGGCATGTATCAAGGCAAACGCCGACTCTCGATTGATCATCCACTTGTTCGATGATTTCGGCAAGCTGCTCAAAACGCCAACCTAAATTGCTCCCCTGACCGGCCGTGTTTTCAATCACCGCAACAACGTCAGGAACCGCTTGATGAGCCAGATTGATCGATTGAGCAATATGACTAAGACACTGGCTTTCAGAGATTTGCTTCAAATGACTACCCGGATGAAAATTGAGAAGTGATAATCCTAATTGTCGGCAACGTTGCATCTCATCAATAAACGCCGCTCTTGATTTGGCAAGCTTATCCGCCTCTGGTGCGCCTAAATTAATCAAATAAGAATCATGCGGCAAAATGTGGTCATGGCTAAAACCTAGTCGTGCGCAATTGGCTTTAAACGCTTTTATCGTCTCGATATCTAAAGGCTTAGCCGCCCATTGGCGCTGATTTTTAGTAAATAAGGCAAAAGCATTCGCTCCTATTTGGTGAGCGCGGATCGGCGCTTGATCAACACCACCAGCAGCAGAGACATGAGCACCAAAATATTTGGTTTTTGAAGGTTCTATCGTACTTGTCATTGAGTCACTTTTTTACTTTCAGTTTTATTTAGATAACTGTCTGATGCTACGTAATGCAGGCTAAAAACACACCTAAAAATGTAGTAATTTTACAAGAAAACAAGATTAAAATTTATTTTAAACATTCAAAAAATAAATGAACTCATTGTTTATTATCGACTTATTGATTGAGATCAATTCTACAGCCGATTCAAA